>DHQM01000022.1:10342-10893 GCA_002408105.1 Gammaproteobacteria bacterium UBA5338
GTCAGCGGAATGCGGTTGCCATCGTGGGGCCCAGTTTCGAACCGCGCGTGTAAGTGGCTGTAGCGCAGCCCCAGTTGCAGTGCACGGTTGTGTCGCCAGTCCCACCGCGCGTTCAAGCCAACGCGCTGCGTCGCATCGAGGTTGAGGTTGGCGAACTGCGTCGAGTCATAGGCGATCTCATCGGTCAGATCCAGCAGGTACAGGTCCAGGTGGGCTACCTGTGGACCTGCCGCCCAATCGATGCCCGTCTCCCAACTCAGACCCTGTTGGGCGTCCAAAGGTCGATAGACACCGAGCGGGTTGAAGGGTTGACCACTGTGCTCGTCCACCCGTGCAAAGCGGTGGTTGCGATCCAGGCGCAAGTACCAAATGGTTGTCGGCAAGACCTGATACGCAAGCGCTGCCCCTCCACCCCAGAGTGTATCTGTCTGTCGCTCACCAGAGGGGAACGTAAAGCCATCCTGCAGCCACAGGTCCTGAGTGCCGGCGCGTGTCGACAGGGTCAAGGTCCAGGCGCGCGCCAGAGGATGAATCACCTGAGCATACAGGCC
>DHQM01000022.1:11117-14719 GCA_002408105.1 Gammaproteobacteria bacterium UBA5338
CCTGAGCATACAGGCCGGCGTGGTCCTGCTCTGCCACTTGCGTGCCCAAAACGGAGCTAAACGCGTACTCACCCGACTCCAGGTCCACGCCAAACGTCCAGAGGGTTGGGCCATGGACGGAGGGACTCTGACCCACCAGCCGGGGCGTGAACAGCACCTGCTCACGAAACTGATCGGTCAGCGAGGGCATACCCCCAAACTCGATGGCACCGTCTACGCGGTCTCTACGCCAGGAGAGCTCAGAGTTCAGGCTCCAGTTGAGTGGCAAATCGAACTCTGACACAAGCCGAACCAACTCCCGTTTGGCATCAAGAAAGTCGGTGTGGTTGCGGGCGGATTTGCGGTCCTGCGCGACCTCTTCGGCGAACAGTGCCCCTGCCAGCTGACTGTACTCTTCAAGCAGTGAGAATGTGGCAAACCCTCTCGCTCCGGACCATTCCCGCCCGGCGGTCACTTTGGCCAAACTGCGCTCCATGGCACTGTGGTCGCGGTATCCGTCGCCGCGGCGCTGTTCGGTAAACACCCGAAACCCGGAGCCTGCCTGCATCCCGGTTGATAGGCTGGCTGTATAGCGCTCGAACGAACGGCTTCCGCCCGTCGCCTCGATAAAGACCCCGGCATCCCCCACCGGGCGGGTGATGATGTTGATTACGCCGCCCACGGCACCTTCGCCGTACAGACCTCCAGCACTGGCGGGCAGGATCTCGATCCGTTCGATTTCTTCCACCGATACGCCTGCCAGGGTGGGAGATCCAATGTCCAGCGAGTTGTTCACTCGACGCCCATCGATGAGGAGCAATGTGTTCATCGATCCGGTGCTCCCGAAGCCACGGGTGGCAATGGTGGCACTGCGCCCATCACCGTACAGGTCGTAGACTTGAACCCCGGCGACGCCGTCCAGCAACTCGACCACCTGTGTTGCACCGCTGAGGTCGATCTCTGACCGATCGATCACCTCAATGCCCATCGGCACATCAATGGGATGTTGCGGTGAGCGTGTGGCAGTCACCACCAAGGTATCGGATACCGGCAGTGGTTCCGACGCAGCCGAGGGGGCTGCCTGAACAGCGCTCACGATGGCAATCGCAAAGCACGCACGCAGAGTATGGGCCCAGCACGGATTACAAGACATGTCTCTCCCCGAACATGGAGGGCCAAAGCGAGGCCCAGGATTTCCACGCAGCGAAGGAGAAAATGGGGCGGCGCGCCAACGACGCACGAGCGACCACGTCCGCTGCCCTCCGCAGCGCCGATGGCAGGATCGATGGGCCGGTCTCCGGGCTGACGGCTGGTCCTTGTGGACCTGCAACGACCCCTTCCCACGGACTGGCCGCAGTGGGTTGCGTCGTCGCTTTTTCGCCGATCACCGTTGCGGGGGCAGCGCTGGGCTTTCACCAGCTTCCCGTTTCACCCACGTCTCACATGGGCACCCGATCGATTGAACCTGCAAGCGAGGGGCGGGAGATTAGGGTGGAATCCAATGGGAGTCAACCGAAACGACGGAGGCCAAGCTTGCCCGCCGAGAGAGTCACCAATGAACATTGAATGACAGCCCTGGATTGACTGGCAGGCACCACACCTCTGACCAATACTTGACCGGTGAACCTCGTTGTTTGGTTGCCGATCGTGGAGTACCAATGAGAATTCTGCACGCCACCCGCATCAATTCGGGCTTGCTGATTGCCGTAGCGTTTTCGATTGCATGCGCTGGATATTGGGGGCTGGGCGAGTTGCGCAGCGCATTCGAAAAAAACCGCGACGCGGCGTCACTTCAATACCGCATTACAGTAGAACTGGGCAACGGACTCAGGACCTACCTCAGTACCGGAGATGTGGTTGAACTCGATTCGGCGCAGAACCTGATTGCAGAGCTTGTTGACGACAGCAGCGCTTGGCCTGCCAGCGAGCTGAAGACACAAGTGACCGACACGCTCCTTGCACTGAACGACCTCATATCAGGGCCATTGCGTGCATCTGGAAAGCTGGCAGGCCAGGAAACCGCGTTGCTGGCGAATGCCGAACGCGAGATGGGGGATCACCTGAACTTGCTCAGCCAGTACGCTCAGAAAGGACGTACGCTTGATCCGGCGCTCTCACAGCAATACCTGAATTCAATCGTCAGCATGCAGCGCAAACTCACCGAGCTGGTCCTTCAACGCGAACGTTGGTCTCGAGACCAGGAGTCGGAACTTCACGCCGCGGTCTTGGCTCGGTTGGACGCCCTTGCCGGCGACTACGACCACCTCGATCGCCTGGATCTTTTCGGGATCTATACAGAGGTCGCCGCCGCACCGGAGCTCTCCATTGGCCTGACCTTTGGCAACGATGAGCCAGAGGAACGGGGCGAAATTCTGCGGGACGAACTGGGTAGCCTGCTTCGACGCTATCCGAAAGAAATGACCACCACCCAGGACATGCTGCAAGCCCCGAAGGACGCTCAACAGCAGCTGTTTCGGCTGCTCTCTACCCTGGACGAAGCGGTGGGTACTGCTTCTTCCGCTTACGTCGAAGCACACAGCCGCCTGCTTGAGCGCGGCCTGGTACTTGTTGTGCTGCTGGCACTGCTGGTCGTCGCGGTCGCTTTGTTTGTCATCGGCATTGAAGTCAGCATCGTGCGCGGCCTTCACCGCTTGGTGCTGCAAGTCCGCAGTCTGGGCGAAGGCCAGATTTCTTCGCCCGCTCTCAGTGGATCGCGCTACAGCGAACTTCAAGCACTCGCCGACTCGGTCGAAGCCATGCGCAGGTTTCTCGTTGACCTGACTTCAAGCATCCGAGAATCAACCCACTCCATCGGGTCAGTGTCTGCAAGCCTAGAGGACACGGTCACAGTGCTCCAGACTTCAACCGGAGAGGAGCGCCAGGCAACGGCAAGGTCACTGGACCGTGCATGCGCCCTCAGTGCAACCGCCAAGCAGATTGCGGACGCCGCAGCACAAGGACAACACCTTATCGGTCAAAGTGTCACCGCATTTCAGGTGGGCAGCTGCACAATGCATGACGTGACTGTTCAAATGAAAACCACCGCAGTAGAAGCGGAAAAAACCTTTGCAAGTGTGCAGGATGTGGAACAGTGCTCACAGGAAATCACCCAGGTGATCGAGGTCATCGAAAGCGTTGCCGAGCGCACCAACCTGCTGGCTCTGAATGCCGCCATTGAAGCGGCACGGGCTGGAGAGGCAGGCCGCGGCTTTGCTGTGGTTGCCGACGAGGTCCGTCAGCTGGCGCAACGGACCGCAGAATCCACTCAGAGGATCGACACTTTGATTGGCTCTTTGCGCTGCGCCACGCGCACTGCTGCCGAGCGCACTCAGCGCCAAGCTGAACACAGCGAGGCCACGCGCAAACAGGTCGACGCGGCGGCAGAAACCATTGAAGCACTAGAAAAAACCATTCAGTCGGTGTCAGTTCTCAACGAGCAAATCGTTGCAGCAACGACCGCACAGGTGGTGTCAGTGGACCAAATGGTGCAAGACCTGGATGCACTGGACGCCCACTCGAGCGCCGTTCGTGCGCGCAGCGAGCACCTCGCCTGCGACAACCAGCAACTCGGCCAGGTCGTCAACGAGTTGCGGAAAACCGTAGACGCAGTGGGCAAAGTGGCT
>DHQM01000022.1:15004-15412 GCA_002408105.1 Gammaproteobacteria bacterium UBA5338
CGCCATCGCCAGTGCTTGCGGCAGAAGGCCCACAAAAAAGGGCTCCAGAACGCCTCCCTTTGGTGAACGGTAAAAACGTCCGTTCAAGCAAAGCCATTCGGCCATGTTCCGACAATTCGCTCCATCAGTGATCGCGCGACCCGTCGGTCTCAGGAAAGGGCGTCACAGCACGTGTCAATGAACGCCGACCTGTGCTTTGTAGTCCGCCTCGGAATCGGTGCGGGGGTTGGTGAAGGTGCAGACGTTTTTTGCCACATGCCGGCTGGCTCCATGATCGAAGATTCTCTGGCTCATGAACCTAAGTGTCGTCGTGTTGGGTTCCTCCGAGGCGGTCATACACGCACCCATTGACCCATTCTGAGGCCAAACATCGACGCCACCCTCCCCTTCCAGGGCTCAGCAGACGGC
>DHQM01000162.1:0-169 GCA_002408105.1 Gammaproteobacteria bacterium UBA5338
CTGCGTTTGTTGATGAGCCGGTCCGGCCCCAAAGCTTCGATCCACTGGCGGAGTTGGTTTCGGTCGACTGGGTCGGCGCGCAGGTCGTGAAAACTGGGCTGGAGGCCCGTTGACTCAAGGGCGCGCAGTGCCTTGCGGCAACTGTCACAGTTGGGGATGCCGTACAGGG
>DHQM01000162.1:366-7196 GCA_002408105.1 Gammaproteobacteria bacterium UBA5338
AGTTGGGGATGCCGTACAGGGTATAGGTCGATTGGTGCATGGTCGCGGCCGTGTGTGGTATCGGAGGCTTGAACTTCAGCCGGTGTTCAGGAACGCCCGCAGCCGAGCGGCGCCTTCGATGCAGGCGTCGACGGGTGCGACCAGCGCGATGCGCACGCGACCCGCGCCTGGATTTGTGCCACCGACGCTGCGACCAAGAAAGCTGCCGGGGAGCACTTTCAGGTGCTGGGAGCGGTACAGTTCGCGCGCAAAGTCCTGATCATCACCCGGAATCTCGGGCCACAAATAGAAACTCCCCGCTGGAGGCTCGATTGCCAATACGGGGCTCAGTTCTTCGAGTACTGCCTTGAATTTTCGCCGGTACTCGGCGCGGTTTTCGACCACGTGGGTTTCATCCCTCCAGGCGGCAATGCTGGCGCGCTGCACGGGCACTGGCAGGCCTGCGCCATGGTAGGTGCGGTACAGCGCGTAGGCTTGGATCATTGAGTGCCCGCCGGCCACGAACCCAGAGCGCAGCCCCGGGAGGTTCGAACGTTTGGACAGAGAGTGAAACACCGCGACCCGGGTGAATTCGGTGTCGCCGGACGCTGCTGCCACCTGCAGCAGCCCTGCGGGCGGATCCGCCTCGTCAGGGTAGAGTTCACTGTAGCACTCGTCGGCCGCGACGATGAAGTCGTAGCGCTCCGCCAATTCCAGCAATCGACGTTGGTAGGCCGCTGGGGCCACCGCGCCCGTGGGGTTCCCCGGTGAGCACAGGAAAAACAGCTGGCACCGGCCCCATTCGGCTGCACTTGGGGCATCGAGGTCGGGCAGAAAGCCGCTGGCCGAGTCGATGGGCAGGTAGTGGGGGACAGCACCGGCGAGCAAGGCTGCGCCCTCGTAAATCTGGTAGCCCGGGTTCGGCAGCATCACGCTGGCACCAGGCTGGGTTCCGTCCACCACCGCTTGAGTGAACGAGAAGAGCGCTTCGCGGGTGCCGGCAACAGGCGCGATCTGTTGGTCTGGGTCTAGGGTTCCTGAAGGCAGATCGAATCGCCGTTCGAGCCATGCGGTGATGGCCTCACGCAGCTCGGGCATGCCCGCAATCGCCGGATACCGGTCCCAGCCCGCGGCCTGCTCGTCCTGCAGTGCAGCCAAGGCCAGTGGGGGGGGGCGGTGCATGGGTTCGCCGAGTGCCCAGGAGATCGGCGTTTTGTCGGCGGCCGGCGACACACCGGACAGCAGGGCCCGCAGCTTGGTGAACGGATACGGCTGGAGGGATCGCAGGCGTGGGTTCATGTGGCGGGTTTCTCGCGCTGCAGGTCGGCGTTGAGTTGCGCCCGGATCGCGTCGGTCAGTCTCCGACATCGCTCCGGGTCGGACAGCGGGGCGCCGGCAGCATCGGTAATGAAAAAGACATCGTCGACTCGCTCGCCCAGCGTCGCGATCCGGGCCTTGGCCAGGTAGATCCCGAACTGCATGAAAATCTGGCCGATCCGTGCGAGCAGTCCGGGTCGGTCCGCACTGATCACCTCCAGCACCGTGTATTGACCCTGGGCATCGGTGGACAGCCAGGCCTCGGTGGGGATGGGAAATTGCTTCAGGCGCCGGGGTACCCTTCGGTCCACGACCTGCGGATAGTCGTCGGGTGCAGCCAACACTTTTGTCAGTAAATCACGGATGTGCTGCTGGCGGGCGTCGTCGGCCAGAGGCGCACCGTTGGCATCCAACACATAGTAGGTGTTGAGGGCCATGTCGCTCTCTGAGGTGATGATGCGCGCATCCTGAATGTCCAATTCCAGCTGATCCATGGTGGCTGCGATCGCGGCGAACAGGTTGGATCGGTTGCGGGTATAAATGAAGATCTGGGTCGCGCCCTCGAAGCGTTGATCGGTGCTTGGCTTGATCAGCACCAGCGGGTTCTGGCTGTCATGGTGCGCATGGATGGCGGCCACGTGCCAGGCGATGTCCGCGGCGGTTTCGCGCAGGAAATACTCCTCTCCGGGGTTGTCCCAAAGCCGGCGCACGGTGGCTTCATCGAGCCCCTGTGCCCCGAGCAGGGTCAAGGCGTTGGCCTGGGTTTCGGCGATCCACTCCTGCTTGTCCGGCGGGTTCTCCAGGCCTCGGCGCAGCGCCCGCTGGGTTTCGGTGTAGAGCTGACGCATCAGGCTGGCGCGCCACGCGTTCCAGAGGGTGTGGTTGGTGGCCTGGATGTCAGCCATGGTTAACAGGTACAGGTGGTCTAGGCGTTGCCGGTCGCCGACCGCAGTGGCAAATTCATGGATGACTTCAGGGTCCGAGAGGTCGCGACGCTGCGCCGTCATCGACATCATCAAATGTGCCTCGACAAGCCAGGCCACAAGGTTGGTTTCCCTTGGGCTCAAGTGGTGGCGCGCGCAGAAGGCGCGTGCGTCGATGGCGCCAAGTTCGGAGTGGTCTCCACCCCGGCCCTTGGCGATGTCGTGGTACAGCCCTGCGATGTAGAGCAGTTCGTACTTGGGGATGCGCGGCACGATGTGGCTGAGGAGCGGGTACTCAGCGGCGGTCTCGGGGTTGCGGAACTTGCGCAGGTTGCGGATGAGCAACAGGGTGTGGGCGTCGACGGTGTAGACGTGAAACAAGTCGTGCTGCATTTGCCCGATGACGCGGCCAAATTCCGGCAGGTACCTGCCGAGAATGCCGTAGCGCTGCATCCGCTGGAGCTGGGTGACGAGAAAGTGCGGTGAGCGCAACAGCTGCATGAACTGCTCGGCATTGGCTGGATCGTTGCGGAAGCGGTCGCCAATCAGGTCTGCGTGGCGTCGGACCATCCGGATCGTGCTGGCGCGAACGCCAAGGATGTCCGGGTCGTTGGCGAGCAGCACAAACACCTCGAGCAGGGCGCTCGGGTGTTCGGTGAACAGGCTGGGTGTGGTGGCTTCGAGGTAACCGTTGCGCAGGCGGAAGCGTGGGTTCAGCGGGCGAATGGATTTGCTTGAGCCAGGGCGAAACACCACCTCTTCAAAGTGCTGCAGCAGCAACTCGTTCAGTTCGCTGATTGTCTGTGCGGTCTGGTAGTAGTCCTGCATGAAGCGCTCGACAGCGAGCTTTCTGGGGTCGTCTTGGTAGCCGAACTGTGCCGCCAAGGTGCGCTGGTGTTCAAACAGCAGGCGGTCCTCGCCGCGCTCGCAGTGGCTGTGTAGTGCCCAGCGGATTTCCCACAGAAAGGCCCGCGCCCGCTCCAGCAGCTCAGCTTCAGGTGCGGTTAGCAGTCCGAGGTCGACCAGGTCGTCGGGCTCGGGCGCGGACAGGAGCCGCTGGGCAATCCAGTGCACGGTTTGCAAGTCACGCAGGCCCCCCGGAGCGTTCTTGAGGTTGGGTTCTAGGTTGTATTCGGTCGCTTCGCTTTTCTCGTGGCGGTCGGCTTGCTCTTCGCTCTTGGCGCGAAAGAACGCGGCGTGATCCCACATGTGTTCGGGCGCAAGGGCGAGTTGCAGCTCGGCCAGCAGTGTGCCGTCGCCCTCGAGCACGCGGGCTTCGGTCAGGTTGGTGAGGACGGTCACATCCGCCCGGGCTTGCGCGGCGCATTCGGCCAGGCTGCGAACGCTGTGTCCGATCTTCAGGCCAATGTCCCAGAGCTGGGCGAGGAACACCGTGATCGGCTCTCGCAAGGATTCGGTCGGCTCGTCTTCGAGCAGGAGCAGCAGGTCGATGTCGGAGTGGGGGTGCAGCTCTCGGCGGCCGTAGCCGCCCACTGCGATCAGGGTGGCGCGCCCACCATCGGCGTATACATCCACCGCACTGTGGCGCCACAGCACCGCAAGGGCGCGATCGACCATTTGGGCCCTAGCCCGGACCAGTCGGGCCACCGGAACGTTGCGCTCGAAGGCGTGACACAAGAGTGCGTCGCCGTCTTCCAGAACCTCTCGCACCCGGGTCGGCAGGCTGTCGTCGGGCACCGCGGTGTGCAGCCCCTCGAACAGCTGGTCGACGACGTAAAAATCGAATTCCGATGCGGCGCGGTACATGGGCTAGGCGCTCAACGGAATCTGCTCGCCCTCCCGGAGCGTGAGGACCTCACAGCCCGATTCAGTCACCAGGATGGTGTGCTCCCACTGTGCGGTGAGCTTGCGGTCCTTGGTGATGACCGTCCACTGGTCCGGGAGCAACTTCACGTGGCGTTTGCCTGCGTTGATCATGGGCTCAATGGTGAAGGTCATCCCGGGAGCCAGTTGCAGGCCCGTGCCCGGCTGGCCGTAGTGGAGCACTTGGGGCTCCTCGTGAAAGCCTGCGCCAATGCCATGGCCACAGTATTCGCGCACAACGCTGAAGTGTTGGGCTTCGGCGTGGGCCTGGATCACATGGCCGATGTCTCCAAGGTGTGCTCCGGGTCGAACTTGTGCGATGCCGAGGTACAGGCATTCCTGGGTGACCCGCACGAGGCGGCTCGCCAGGATGGATGGCTCGCCGACAAAAAACATTTTGCTCGTGTCGCCGTGGTATCCATCCTTGATCACGGTGATGTCGATGTTGATGATGTCCCCGGATTTAAGCACTTTCTTGTCGCTCGGGATGCCGTGGCACACCACGTGATTGACCGAGGTGCAAATCGATTTGGGAAAGCCGTTGTAGTTGAGTGGCGCAGGCACGGCATCCAGTGAGTGGACGATGTACCCATGGCAAATGCGGTCGAGTTCGCCCGTGCTGACGCCTGGCTGGACGTGGGGTTCGATCATGTCCAGCACCTGCGCGGCAAGTTGGCCCGCGAGGCGCATTTTTTCGATGGCTTCGGGAGTTTTGATGAGAGGCGAGTCAGTCATGCGCAGGTAATGTCCGAGTGCGGCGCTGGGATTGGCGGTGGCCAAAGGCCGGCATCTTAGCAAAAGTCGCCCCCCGGGACCTGTCGGCTGCGAAGCCCTGACACCGCGCCTTCAAACCAAGGGTCGAATGTGGTATAAACGCGCCTCCCTTGGCCAGGGTGACCCTGGTTTCAAGGGCCATGGCGCCAGTCGCCCAACCCAATCCACACACAAACCGGCACATGATCCTGGGTGCTCGAGCGCGCGACGCGTGCGTGATGAGTTGGTTCATGGGGTTTGTGGAGGCCCAACCCATAGGAATGACCTCATGACTACGCAAGTCTCAATGCGGCAAATGCTGGAAGCCGGGGTTCACTTCGGCCACCAAACCCGGTACTGGAACCCCAAGATGGGGCCGTACATCTTCGGCGTTCGCAACAAAATCCACATCATCAACTTGGAATATTCGGTGCCGGCACTGAACCGAGCGCTCGACCTGATGCGCGGCCTGGCCGAAGCCAACAACAAGATCCTGTTCGTCGGCACCAAGCGTGCGGCCAGCAAAATCGTGAAGGAGCAGGCGGAGCGTTGTGGCATGCCCTATGTCCACCACCGCTGGCTTGGCGGCATGCTCACCAACTACAAAACGATCCGTGCCTCGATCAAGCGCTACCGTGAGCTTGAAGCCCAAAGCAAGGATGGAACCTTCGAGCAGCTCACCAAGAAGGAGGCGCTGATGCGCCGGCGCGCGATGGAAAAGCTCGAGCGCAGCATTGGTGGCATCAAGGACATGGGGGGGCTTCCCGATGCCATGTTCATCATTGACGTGGACCACGAAGACATTGCGGTTTCCGAAGCACGCAAGCTCGGCATTCCAATCATTGCCGTGGTGGATACCAATAGCGATCCCGAGGGCATCGACTACGTGATCCCTGGCAACGACGATGCCATTCGCGCTGTACAGTTGTACGTTTCCGCCGTTGCCGACGCAATTCTGGACGGAAAGAACGCGTCGCGCCAAGTCTCCAAAGACGAATTCGTCGAAGTCGACGAGTCTGCAGAACCAGCCAAGGAGCCGGCCGCGGCGTCCTAGGCTTTCAGTCCAACAGCTGTTCGGGGTCGTTGGTGGTGCCCGCCGCCGGCCCCGAACACATCAGCAGTCAATGAACAATTGAGGGGTGGTAACGATGGCGGCGATATCCGCGGCACTGGTCAAAGAGCTCCGTGAGCGCACCGGCCTTGGCATGATGGATTGCAAAAAGGCGTTGCAGGCCGCAGGCGGTGACATTGAGGCGGCCATTGAAGAGTTGCGCAAATCATCTGGCATGAAAGCGGCCAAGAAGGCCGGCCGGGTGGCGGCAGACGGCGTGATCATGGCACGCATCGCGGACGAGGGTGGCTTCGGCGTGCTGGTTGAAATCAACAGCGAGACTGACTTTGTCGCCAGAGACGAGAATTTCATCGGTTTTGCTGACCAGGTTGTCAACACCGTGTTCGAGCAGCGCGAGGCCGATGTCGGCCGCCTGATGGGGGGCGACCTGGAGGCTGCGCGCGAGCGCTTGGTGCAAAAGGTTGGGGAGAACATCAACGTGCGGCGCGTGGCGCTTGTCGAGGCGGACACCGTCGGTGCTTACGTGCACGGCAACAGTCGCATCGGCGTGTTGGTTGCTCTGCAAGGTGGCACCACTGAGTTGGCTCGGGACATCGCCATGCACGTGGCAGCGGTCAATCCACGGGTCGGCCGACCCGAAGACATGCCGGCCGACGAACTGGCCAAGGAGCGTGAAATCTATGCCGCCCAGGCTGCCGACAGCGGCAAGCCGCCTGAAATCGTTGAGAAAATGATCGAGGGCCGGGTGCGCAAGTTTTTGGCGGAGGTCAGCCTCGTCGAGCAGCCCTTTGTGAAGGACCCGGACACCCGAGTCGGCAAGTTGCTCAAGCAGGCCGGAGCGGAACTGGTTGGATTCACCCGCTTCGAAGTGGGTGAAGGCATTGAAAGGGAAGAGGTCGATTTCGCAGCGGAAGTGGCCGCGCAGGCTGGACTGACCGACTGATTCGGTTGGACTGAGGGGC
>DHQM01000057.1:0-2927 GCA_002408105.1 Gammaproteobacteria bacterium UBA5338
GTGGTTCTGCACCATGTCCCGCAGTGCCCCGGCGTTGTCGTAGTATCCTCCCCGGCCCTCTACGCCCACCTGCTCGGCCACGGTGATCTGCACGTGGTCGATGTAGCCTGCACGCCAGACCGGCTCGAAAAACGCGTTGCCAAACCGCAACACCATGAGGTTCTGGACGGTTTCCTTGCCCAAGTAGTGGTCGATCCGATAGATCTGGTGTTCGGCGAATACGGCGCCCACGGCATCGTTGATGGCGCGGGATGACTCCAAGTTGTGGCCCAGTGGCTTCTCGAGCACCACCCGGGCCTGGTCGTGCACCAGGCCCACCGCATCGAGGTGCTGGCAAATGGCTCCGAACAGCGCTGGCGCGACTGCCAGATAAAACACGCGTGGGCAGGAGTTGTCACCAAGGGAGCCTTTGAGCCGCTGGTAGTCTTCGAGCCGATTGGCGTCCAGCTCAATGTAGTCGATGAACTGGGTGAAGGACTCGAAGCTCTCCGCCTCAAAGTGGGATTCCTTCACGTGATCCCTGAACGCGGCGCGCAGCAGGTCAAGGTAGGCGTCGCGCGACATGGCCTTGCGTGACAGCCCGATGATGCGACAGCGGTCGGGCAGCTGGCCTTCCTGATGGCGGTGGTAGAGCGCCGGCATGAGCTTGCGCAGGGTCAGGTCTCCGGTGCCACCGAACACCAGGATTTCGAATGGACAGATTGGATCTAGCGCCATCACCAGGCTCCTGACAGTTCACCGCTGCGCTGCGTGCGTGGAAGAAGGGGTAACGCAGGAAGCGTTCCAACTCTTGGGTTCTGGATGGCATGGTTCTTCCATCCGTTGCATTGCTCCAAGCCACTGCGTAGCTTGAGGTTCCCAATGCGCCCGCACGCGCCCTGAACGAGGTTCATTCATCATGGCCATGCTCAATGCGACCGTCAACGCAGTCACCGAGCGCATTCGCTCGCGCAGCCGCGGTTCTAGGCAAGAGTACCTGCAGCGGCTCCAGGGTGCCCGCCAGCATGGGCTGGCACGCACCAGTCTGTCTTGTACCAATTTGGCGCACGCAATCGCCGCCTGCCCCGGTGCTGAGAAGGATGCGCTCAAGGGCGAGCGCGCCCCGAACGTTGGCATTGTGTCGGCCTACAACGACATGCTGTCCGCCCACCAGCCCTACGCCAGTTTCCCCGCAGTGATCAAGCAAGCGGCTCAGGCAGCCGGTGGGGCCGCGCAATTCGCCGGCGGGGTGCCAGCGATGTGCGATGGCGTCACCCAGGGTCAACCAGGAATGGAGTTGTCGCTGTTCAGTCGCGACGTCATTGCCCTGTCGACCGCGGTGGCCCTGTCCCACAACGTGTTTGACGGGGTGCTTTACCTGGGTGTGTGCGACAAGATCGTACCTGGCCTCTTGATCGGAGCGATCAGTTTTGGCCACCTGCCGGGGATATTCGTGCCCGCCGGTCCCATGCCGTCGGGCATTTCCAATACCGAGAAGTCCGAGGCGCGCCAACGCTTTGCCGAGGGCAAGATTGACGTGCGAGACCTGCTCGAGGTGGAGTCCCAGGCCTACCATGCCCCGGGCACCTGCACGTTCTACGGGACTGCCAACTCCAATCAGATGCTCATGGAGGTGATGGGCCTGCACCTTCCGGGTGCATCCTTTGTTCCACCCGGCACCCCCCTACGTGACGCACTCACTGCCGAGGCCACGCGGCGGGTGCTGGCCCTGCATGCCGAGGGCGGTCCCGGGCTCGGTGAAGTGGTCGACGAGCGTGCGATTGTCAACGGTGTCGTTGGCCTCTTGGCAACGGGTGGATCGACCAACCACTGCATCCACCTGGTCGCCATCGCGCGCGCAGCGGGGATCGCGCTCGATTGGGATGACTTCGCTGAGCTTTCCGCAGTGGTTCCCCTGCTGACGCGCATGTACCCCAATGGCAAAGCCGATGTGAACGAGTTTCATCAAGCCGGAGGAATGGCGGTTTTGATCGGAGAGTTGCTCGATGCCGGGCTCCTGCACGGTGACATTCGCACCGTGTTCGGCAACGGGGGCCTGCAGGACTATGTGCGAGCGCCCGCCTTGGTCGACGACACCCTGTACTGGAAGGAGCACCGTGGTGTCAGCACCGATGGCCAGGTTTTGCGTGGCTGGCAGGACCCCTTTGCTCCGACTGGCGGGCTGCGGCTATTGCAGGGCAACCTGGGTCGCGCGGTCATCAAGGTCTCCGCCGTGCCTGAGTCCCATTGGCGCATCCACGCGCCAGCGCGGGTGTTTGACAGTCAAGCGGCATTGCTCGCGGCTTTTGAGCGTGGAGAGCTGGACCGTGACCTTGTGGCGGTGGTGCGCTTTCAGGGTCCGCGAGCGAACGGCATGCCTGAACTGCACAAGTTGACCCCAGCACTCACTGTGCTGCAGTCACGGGGACACCAGGTGGCGCTCATTACAGACGGGCGCATGTCGGGCGCGTCCGGCAAAATCCCGGCGGCCATCCACGTGACCCCGGAATGCGCAAGAGGTGGCCCATTGGCCAAGGTCCGCGATGGTGACCTGGTGATTGTCGATGCGGTTGAAGGCCGCCTTGAAGCCTGTGTGGATGCCGAAGATTGGGCCGAACGTGACCCTGCGACCCATGACCTCGGCGGCTATCAGCATGGCCTTGGTCGAGAGCTGTTTGCGCTGTTTCGGCGGGCGGCAGGGGATGCTGAGGCCGGTGGCAGCCCGCTGTTTGGTGCTGGTGCGCACCGCGAGTTGGACACAGGTGCTTCGGTTCCCGACGAGTCCTGGCACGAGCTGGTGCGCGCCATCGATGCCTGAGGTATGTCTGGATCGAGCGCGGTGGCTCAACCCCGTGCCGTTTTGCAGGCCGCAGTGGCGAGTCGGGTGACGCTGTCCCAGTCCCCCTGGGCAAGCGCTTGTCCGGGTGCCACCCAGGAGCCGCCGACAC
>DHQM01000057.1:3184-3438 GCA_002408105.1 Gammaproteobacteria bacterium UBA5338
CACCCAGGAGCCGCCGACACAGAGGACGTTGGGCAGCGCTAGGTAGTCTTGCAGGTTCGCTGGGCTGACCCCGCCAGTGGGGCAAAAGGTGACGTCTGGGATGGGCGCGGCGATGGCGCGCAGAAACGCCGTGCCACCCGCTTGCTCGGCCGGGAACAGCTTGAGGGTTTGGAAGCCGAGGTCCCGCGCCTGAAGGATTTCTGTGGGCGTCATCGCGCCCGGTAGCAGGGGCACGGGGCCATCCTTGACGGCGC
>DHQM01000057.1:3763-3941 GCA_002408105.1 Gammaproteobacteria bacterium UBA5338
CCACCGACGGCGCACACTTGCTCATATTCCTGCGGGCGGGTCACTGTGCCCGCCCCGGCAATCCACCCCTCCGAATCTTGCGCCAGCCGTCGCAGCGCCTCGAAACCGGCGGGCGTGCGCAGCGTGATTTCCAGCACCGAGAGGCCCCCGGCCAGCAGCGCCCGTGCCAAGGGCAGGG
>DHQM01000058.1 GCA_002408105.1 Gammaproteobacteria bacterium UBA5338
CGACGTACAGCACATGGCCACCGCTGACCGGCAGCCGGTGGCGACGAAAAGGCTTGATTTCGGGGTACAGCTGGTACATGCGGGGGGCCTCCGGGTCAAACGGGCAGCGGGCGTCCAGGTTCCTGCGTCGCATTGTGGTGCCGGAGTCCACGCGACGCAATCGGCCACCAGGCCGCTGCGCGACGGCGCCACCGTCGATGCGCCAATCCACTGCTAAGCTTTTCAGGACCACAAAGACTGCTCGGCATTCACACTGCAACGGCAGCACTGTACTGGTTGGCCCCGGGACCAACGACTTGCGGAACCCCATGCCTGAAGCCACATCGACACCCATCGCCGCACAACCCTCAGACATCCAGCTGGACTGGGAGGGGCAATTTGCTGCGCCCTCCATGGAGGAAGCACACCAGCTTTCCCAATGGCCTGTAAGGCGCCGATCCATCCAACGCATCAGCAGACTGCTCCTCGTTTTCTTTGCGATCGCAAGCGTCAATGAGTGGCTGAGCGTGGACGAGCCAGGCACGCTCCTGGTGCTGTCCATTGCACGTGCGCTGCCACTGGTTCCATTTGGGTTCCTGGCGCTTGCGCTTCGAAAGAACCACAGTGGGGCCGTTGACTCACCATTGCTGGCCTTTTTGCTGACCATCAATGCCAGCTACCTCTGCGTCATTCTCGCCAAGGGCGGGGAATTCACCTTTCAGACACTGAACGTCGCGGTGCTGGTCATCGCGTACTACCTGTTCATCCCCCTGCGACTGCGACATGCCTGCATGGCTTCGCTCTCCCTGACCCTCGGATACCTGCTGCTGTCGGCGGCCAGCGGCATGGCCAGTCCCCAACAGCTGGTGCTCACGAGTCTCATTCTAGCGGTGTTGAACGTCGGCGCTGCACGGGCCCTGCGCAGGCGGCACGTGCTCCATCGCCAGGCCTACGCGGAAGCACGTGACCGTGCGGCCGCCAACGAACAGCTCAAGGCACAGCTGGAGCGCCACCGCGCCTCCGAGCACATGTTCAGGGCGCTGACAGAAAACACCAGCAATATGACCACCATCTTGAATGGAGATGGCCAAGTCTCCTACTCCAGCCCTTCCGTGCTGCGCCACCTCGGGGTCACGGATGAGTCCGAAGAGCGCAAAAACAACCCAACCCTGGTGGTCCACCCAGACGACCGCGACAAGGTCCGACGGTGGGTCAACGAAGCCATCAATCAGCAGGGATCAACCATACGCATCACCGACGTCAGGCTGCGCCATGGCACCCAGGACTGGCGCTACATCGAAGGCTACGTCACCTCAATGCTCAACGTACCCGGCGTCGAGGGCATCGTGATCAACTACCACGATGTGTCCGAACTCAAGGACGCCCACGCGCAAATGAGTCGGCTGGCGTTCTACGACAGCCTCACAGGACTCGCCAATCGCCAGCTGTTCAAGGACCGGCTGCAGCGCACCATCGAACAGTGCAAACGCCGCGGCACCCAGGGCGCACTGCTGTTTCTTGACCTCGACAACTTCAAAACGGTCAATGACACACTCGGACACGAAGCCGGTGACCGGCTGTTGCGCGAGGTGGCCCGGCGGCTGCTCACCTGTGTGCGCACCGAAGATTCGGTGGCCCGACTCGGCGGCGACGAGTTCACCGTGGTCCTGCAAGATGTGGACAGCAGCGCCGCGGTCGGGCGCATTGCCCAGCAGCTGATTCGGGTGCTGGGCGAGCCGATTCCGCTGGCGTCTCGCTCGATCAATGTGGGGGTCAGCATTGGGATCGCAATGATTCCAGGCGATGCCGATGAACTGAGTACCCTGATGCGCTACGCGGACCTGGCCATGTACAGCGCCAAGGCCCACCAGAGCGCGCATTTTTGTTTCTTCAGCGCAGAACTCAATGTGGAAGCGCAGCGCCGCATGCAGCTCATTGATGAGCTCAAGAATGCCGTGCGGGGCGGCGAGTTCTATCTGGAGTTTCAGCCCCAAATCGACCTTACAACCTACCGGGTGGTCGGACTCGAAGCGCTGGCGCGCTGGAACCATCCGGAGCGCGGCCTGATTCCCCCGGTCGAATTCATCGATGGCCTAGAGGAATCCGGACTGATCGTGCCCATGGGCCACTGGGTCATTCACAACGCGATCCGCCAAGGCAAAGCCTTGATTGAGCAGGGGTACGCGGACCTGACCATGGCCGTTAACTTGTCCGCGCGGCAACTGATCGATCCTGAGCTACTGGCCCAGATCACCCTCGCACTCACCCAACACGGTTTCCCACCTCGCCAGCTCGAGCTCGAAATCACCGAGCACGTACTGATGGAAGACTTCGCTGCCGCAGTCAGTGTACTGCAGCGGCTGAAGACACTCGGCGTTCGGCTGACCATCGACGACTTCGGCACTGGGTACTCCTCGCTGAACTACCTCAAGCAACTGCCGGTTCAACGGTTGAAGGTCGACAAGAGCTTCATCCGCAACATTCCGGACGACAGCAAGGACATGGCCATCACCGCCGCGGTCATCGCCATGGCGCACAAGCTTGACCTGGAAGTGGTTGCCGAAGGCGTGGAAACGCTGCGACAGCTCCGTTTTCTTGAAGACAACCGCGCGGATCAGGCGCAGGGATTCCTGTTCAGCAGATCCGTGCCTGTGCCGGAACTTGCACAGCTGCTGACAAAACGCGGCCGAGCGGACTGGACCCGACCGGTTCAGACGGGAGCCACCAAGGTGTCCCATACGGAAGCCCGCTCAGGCGCGGCTGCTGACAGCACCGCACCCCAGGAGTCGCACAACTAGGCCGTTGAGCGGGAGCGGCGTTTGCGCTCACTCTCACTCAGTACTTTCTTGCGCAGCCGCACGTGCTTTGGGGTTACCTCAACCAGCTCATCGTCGTCAATGAACTCGAGCGCCTGCTCCAGGGAGAAGCGCGTTGGCGGGGTCAGCAGGATGTTTTCGTCGGACCCGGCGGCTCGAATGTTGGTGAGTTGTTTGGCTTTGAGTGGATTGACCACCAGGTCGTTGTCCCGGGAGTGAATGCCAATGAGCATGCCCTCGTACACTTCTTCCCCCGGACCGACCAAAAGGCGCCCGCGGTTCTGTAAATTGAACAGCGCATAGGCCAAGGTTTTTCCCTGTCCGTTGGCAATCAGCACCCCGTTGTGTCGCACCTCAATTTCGCCAGGCTCTGCCAGGTCGTAATCGCTGAAATTGTGCGTCAAGATTCCCGTCCCTGATGTCAGTGTCATAAATTCGGAACGGAACCCAATCAGACCGCGGGCTGGGATTCGGTACTTGAGTCGAACCCGACCAGCACCGTCTGGAACCATGTCTTGCAGCCGACCGAAGCGCGCTCCAAGCGCCTCCATCACGGCACCTTGGGACTGCTCCTCCACATCCACGACCAGCTCTTCGTACGGCTCAAACGTCTGGCCGTTTTCCTCGCGCTTGATCACTGCAGGCCGGGAAACCGCCAACTCGTAGCCTTCCCTGCGCATGGTTTCGATCAAGACCGAAAGGTGCAGTTCGCCACGGCCGGACACCTTGAAGCGGTCCGGATCCTCGGTCTCTTCCACTCGAAGGGCCACATTGTGCTTGAGCTCTTCCTGCAAACGTTCGAAGATGTTTCTCGAAGTCACGTACTTGCCATCTCGGCCCGAGAACGGCGAAGTGTTGACCTGGAACGTCATGCTTACAGTCGGCTCTTCAACCTTCAGTGCTGGCAGCGCTTCCACTGCGCCTGGGTCGCAGAGTGTATCGGAGATCCCCAGCTGACCAAGCCCGGCAACACAAACGATGTCACCAGCGGTGGCCGTTTCAACGTCGACGCGCTTCAACCCAATGTGCCCCATGATGGTCGTGACCCTGCCGGAGCGTTGCTTGCCTTGTGCATCAATGATTGCGAGGGCCTGGTTTTTGCGCAACGTGCCTCGTGCGATGCGCCCGATGCCGATCACACCGAGATAGCTCGAGTAATCGAGCGTTGTGATCTGGAGCTGCAGCGGCCCGTCTGGGTCCACCGATGGCGGTTCAACCTCCTTCACGATGGCCTCGAACAGTGGTGTCATGTCATCCGCCATTGCTTCAGGGTCCAAGCCAGCCCGGCCATTGAGCGCCGAGCTGTACACGACGGGGAAGTCGAGTTGCTCGTCGCTTGCACCCAACTGGTCGAACAACTCGAACACCTGGTCCACAACCCAGTGGGGACGTGCGCCGGGGCGGTCAACCTTGTTCACCACCACCACCGGCCTCAGCCCGCGGGCGAACGCCTGTTGGGTGACAAAGCGGGTCTGGGGCATGGGTCCATCCACCGCATCCACCAGCAACAGCACCGAGTCGACCATCGACAGGACCCGCTCCACTTCCCCGCCGAAATCTGCGTGACCGGGCGTATCCACGATGTTGATGCGGTATCCGTTCCACAAAATGGCGGTCGTTTTCGCCAGAATGGTGATGCCACGTTCGCGCTCCAGTTCATTGGAATCGAGCGCACGTTCCAGCTGTTCTTGGCCCCTTTCAAGGGTCCCGGACTGTTGCAGCAGCCGGTCTACGAGGGTGGTTTTCCCATGATCGACATGGGCAATGATCGCAATGTTGCGCAAAGGTTCGAGCACGATGGCCTCACACAGAATCGAGTTCGCAAGAGCGGGGTTCGGCGCACAGCCTGGGGACGGTGGCTGCGCCAAAGGACGCGCATTATAGCGGTATAACCGGTCAAAAAACGCTGCGGGCCCACCGCCACCCGATTGACGCCCAAACCGCACTCGAGCGTCAAATCCCTTGACCCACTGAGCCCCCTGTGCCACAACTCGCGCCTGATTCAGGCTGGCCACAGGAAACTGTACCCATGTCCAAACTCGTGGATTCCCTCATGCGCCGTGTAGCGAACCGCTACTACCAGCAGCTGCTGATCGATCAAGACAGCCTGGCGCAAGCGCAGCAAAAGCTCTGGCAAGGGCTGCGGCGCCAGCTCAAAGACACTGAAATCGGCCGCCTGTTCAGCATCTCCCGCCTTCCGGACTACCAAGACTACACAGCGCGGGTGCCGGCTCTGGATTACGAGTTCTACAGCCCCCTGGTCGAGCGGCAGCTCCAGGAAGGATCAGGCGTGTTGTTCAATGAGCCGACGACCTTCGTTGGCCTGAGTTCGGGGACCACAGGAGAGCCCAAGAAAATCCCTTACAACAGCGCGACAGAGGGTTTGTTCCGGCGGTTTCTGGTCAGCACCGGTGCCACCCTGTTGCATGAGCGGCCTGAGTTTCATGCCAAGAAAATGAAACGGTTCGGCTATGGGTCAGCGCCGGTCGTGTACACCGAGCATGGCATCCCCCACGGGTACCTTTCTGGCGCCATTTCCAACCGCTCAGGCCTGAGCCGTGCCCGGAACATTTTTCCCAGCTCCGAGACACTTGAAATCGCCAACTGGGACGAGAAAATCGACGCCATTCTCGACCAGACCATGGGTGTGCCCATCCAGATCGCCAGCGGCTTCCCGTCCTACCTGCTCACCATATTTCGGGCTTTATTGGCCAAGACGGGCGCGCAGACGATGCAGGAGGTCTGGCCCGGCTTCGACACCATTTTGTACTCAGGTGTACCCATCGCGCCCTACCTCGACCCGCTTCGACAAGTCATTGGCAGACCGGTCGCCACCGTGGCGACCTATGGGTGCACCGAATCCCCCCTCGGCACTGGGCTGACCTATCATCCCGAAACCGGTCTTCAGGAGTACGCCTTTCTGCCCTACATTCTGATGAGCTTCTCGCCCATTGACGCGCCGGATGTCGTACTCGGCGTCAGCGACCTTGAGGTTGGCGGACAGTACCTCCTGCGCATCGGCATGCCGAATGGCCTTCTGAACTACAGCAACAAGGACGTCATCCAGATCGAATCGGTCAGCCCGGTCATCAGCTACTCGATCTCTGGACGGACCCACAATGTGCTGAGCCTCTCCGGCGAAAAGGTCACCGAGCACCAGGCATTGGCGGCCCTCATGGAGATCCAAACACAGACTCGGACCCATTTTCAGCACTATTTCTTGGCGCCAGAGTCCGAAGGCACTGAGCTGTACTATCGCTGGACTCTGTTTGCCGACCCGCAACAGCGCGCCAACTCGGATGTCCTCGCGACGGCCCTCGACCAAGCGCTCGCTGCGCAGAACGCCGAGTACGGCATCATTCGCCACGATGGAGTCACCGGCAGGCCCCGGGTCACAGTCCTCGACCGCGCATTGCTTGACCCCTACTTCCACAACAACCGGGAGAAGGGGCAGTTCAAGATGCGCACCATTTTCAGTTCAGCTGCCGACTTCGAAACTTTCTGGCAGCGAGAATTCAAGGCACCTGCCGTGGCGACCGACGCAGCCAGCGCATAAGGCCCTGGGGCAAGGTTGAGTCATCCGACGCGCCATAGCGGTTGCTATGCCGAGGCAGCCGAAGCGAGAATACCGCGCGCGGCCAAGCCGCCGCACAGCTGGACGCCCACAGCACACGCCAACAAGAACTAGAGGAAGCGGCCACGATGACTCAGACCATTTTCAAGGATCAACTGTTTAAGGACCAGGTGGCCGTCGTCACGGGGGGTGGATCGGGCATTGGCCTGCGCACTGCATGTGAATTCGCCCTGCTCGGCGCGACAGTGGTGATTGGCAGCCGCGATCCGCAAAAACTGGAACAAGGCGCAGCGGCCATCGCCGCCACTGGTGGCAAGGTCCATGCCTTGTCGCTGAACATCCGCGATCCCGAGTCGGTCAACACCTTTGTTGATCAAACCCTTGAGCGCTGTGGCAAAATCGACCACCTGGTCAACAACGCAGGTGGTCAGTTTCCCTCCCCAGCCGAGCAAATCTCACCGAAAGGCTGGAAGGCCGTGGTGGACACCAACCTCAATGGCACCTTTTTCATGTCGCAGGCGGTGTACAACAAGGCCTTCTCGGACCACGGTGGCGCCATCGTTAACGTCATCGCCAACATGTGGAACGGCTTTCCCAACATGGCCCACACCGGAGCCGCTCGGGCGGGGGTGGACAACCTCACCAAGACCCTCGCGGTGGAATGGGGCCGCAGCGGCGTGCGCGTGAATGCCGTCGCCCCCGGCGCCATCTACTCCAGCGGCATCAAAACCTACGACCCCGAGTTTCAAAAGTTCTTCCTGCAGGCCGGTGCCCACAACCAGACGTACAGGCTCGGGAGTGAAGCGGAGGTGGCCGCTTCCATTCTGTTCCTGTGTTCACCCGCCGCGAACTTCATCAGCGGCGCCACCCTGCGGGTCGACGGCGCCGAATCGCTGCCCAACGCGCGCTTCGCCCCTGTGGACCACGGCCGGCTGCCGGCTTGGGACGACGAAGACCTCTGAGTACCCGCAGCACCGATCGGCGGGTCAGTACAGCCCGCCG
Source organism: Gammaproteobacteria bacterium UBA5338 (assembly GCA_002408105.1). GTDB lineage: Bacteria > Pseudomonadota > Gammaproteobacteria > Pseudomonadales > UBA5862 > UBA5862. The sequence goes on from DHQM01000058.1 coordinate 7,372, forward strand.
ACCACCAGCACCACCACCAGGATGTACCCCAGGCTGACCGGGGTACCAAAACGCAGGAAGTCTGCGGCGCGATAACCGCCCGGCCCAGAGATCAACGCGTTCACCTGGTGGGTCGGGATAAGAAACGCATTCGACGCGCCCAGGGCCACAATCAAGGCCACTGGTCGCGGATCCAGGCCCAGGTCAAGCGCCAACTGACAAAACAGCGGCACCAGCAACACGGTCGCACCTACATTGGACATCACCAGCGCCAGCAGGCTGGCCGTCACAGCCGCCAGCGCGGCCACCGACCAAAAAGCGGGCGCAGCGCCGAACACAGGCAAGGCGGCATTGACCAACCAGGCGGCCATGCCGCTGTGCTGCAGGGCCTGCCCCAGAGGAATCAGACCGGCGAGCAGCAGCACCGTGCGCCAACTGACGGCGGCGTAGGCGGACTGGGTGGGCAGCACGCCCGCGAGAAGCATGCCCACAGCCCCCACCAGCAGCGACAGCGCGAAGGGCAGTGGACTGAAAAACAACAACAACAGCGTGCCAAGGGCGATGCAGCCCGCCACCGCGGTCCGTTCAGTGTTGGTGCGAAGGTGCGGAAAGTCCCGGGTAATGACCACCAGGTCCGGGTTCGACTCCAGCCGGGTCAGCTCCTCCCAACCCACGTGGCACACCAGCACATCCCCCGCCTGCAGCGGGGTATCACGCAGGCGACTGCGCCGTGCCTGCCCCTCCCGGTAGATCACCAAGGTGCTGAACCCATAGGTCTTGCGCATGCGCACTTCACGCAGGGTCTTGCCGACCAGCGCGGAATGGGGTGGCACCATCAGTTCAGCGATCCCGGAGCGGTCCGTGGCCAGGGCGCTGCGCAGCCCCCTTGAACCCAGTGTCGGCTGCACCCCAGCGTGTTCGCACAGCTGGTGCACAGCGTCCGGCGAGCCGATGATGGCCAGTTCCCGCGCTCCGGCCAGGGCGATGTCGCGGTGAGGGGCGAGCAGCAGCTCTTCGCTGGTCAGTGCCACGATGGAGACCCCAAAGCGTTCCTCCACCTCACCCACCCTGAGGTCCGACAGGGCGCCATCCGGTCCCAGGGTGAGACAATCAATGTCCGCGCCAAAGCCATACACCCCCTGTAACCGGCTTGCGGGGGTGCCGACTGTCGGGGCGTTGGCCTGAGGCAACTTGCCCCCCCAGCGCCAAAACAGCGCCAGCCCCATCAGCAACAAAAGCAAGCCAACTGGCGCGGGAGCGAGCAGGGAAAACCGTGCGACCCCTTCGGGAAGCAGGTCGTTCAGCACCAACAAAGGGCCCGAACCAAGCAGGGTGATGTTCCCGCCCAGAATGACGCAAAAACCGACCGGCATCAGCAAACGCGAAGGCGCCATACCCTGGCGCAGGCTCAGTTGATGCACCACCGGCATCAGGGTCGCCATGACCGCTAGGTTCTGCATGACCGCCGACAGCAAGCCGGCAGTCCCTGCGCTGGCAAGGCGGGCTCGGCGCTGAGAGTCACCCGCCACCCGGTCGAGCCAATCGGTCAGGCGCGCACTGAGGCCGACCTCGTCCAGGCTTCTTGAAACGACCATCACCGCAATCACCGCGACCACAGCGGGGCTCGAAAACCCGGCGAACAGCTGTGCGCTGGGCAACAGGGGCTCGACCCCAGGCACCATCGGTGCCACGCCAATCAGAACCAGGCACAGGAGCGCGGTCACTTCCACCGGGACCCGCCCGTGCACAAACAGGCCCACGACAAGGGCGGTGACACCGCCCAGGTACAAAAACTCCGCGGTCACTCCCGGCTACCCGACAGCGCCGGCATGTCGTTACGAATCGGTGTCAGCTCGACTGGCTGAGGCGTTGGATCAGCGGTGCCTGAGGCCGGAGGTCATAGCCTTGCTCGAACGCCGCCTGCAGCAGTTCATCCAACGGGACACCAGCGCGCGCCTGCACGATGGTGCGAAGAATGGTGGAGCGTGTGCCTGTGCGGCAAAACGCCAGGATGGGCGCGTCGCCCCGCATGGCATCGGCCATCTCGGCGAGCTGCGCGTCGGTCAGGTCCGGAAACGCCACAGGGACTTCAACGTAATTCAGCCCCCGGGCTGCGGCCTCGCGGGAGAAGTCTGCACTGCGGGGCTGGCCCGCCACTTCGCCATCCGGGCGGTTGTTGATGACCGTCTTGAAGCCCATCGCGGCGATCTGCTCCAGGTCCTCGGGCCCAATCTGGGCGTGCACCGCAAAGTCCGGCGCAAGGTAGATGGGGTGCACCATGGCATGCCTCCAGCACAAGTATTGCCGGCATCATACTGGCATCGCCAGTCGCGGCGTCAACACCCGAACCTTGCCGGAGCCGGCAGCGAGGTTTACTTTGCAGGCCATGGCCGGCGCCCCTCCACCCCAGATCAACGACCTTTTTTCCGCTAGCAATTGCGCGGCCGACTCGCCGTTGCCCTTTCATCCTGCAGTTTCGCAGTGGTTTCATCGGTGCTTTGGCAACCCCACCCCTGCCCAAAGCGCCGCCTGGCCCGCCATTCAGGCCGGCACACACACACTGGTCGCTGCACCAACCGGCTCTGGCAAGACCCTTGCGGCGTTTCTCGCGGCCATCGACGCCCTGGTGCGCAGCGCCCAGGCTGGCACTCTTGGCGACCAAACCCGCGTGCTGTACGTCTCGCCCCTCAAGGCGCTGTCCACGGACATCCGCGTGAACCTGCAGGATCCACTGGCAGGCATCGAGGCCAATCTTGAAGCCATGGGGGCGCCGCCAGCCGGCATTCGGGTTGGTCTGCGCACCGGGGACAGCAGTGCCGCAGAGCGCACGGCCTTGCTCAAGCGTCCGCCGCACATCCTGGTGACCACCCCTGAATCGCTCTACCTGCTGCTCACCAGCGGCCGCGGCCGCCAGCTGTTCGCCGGGGTTGAAACCCTCATCGTGGACGAGATCCACGCCCTGGTGACCAGCAAGCGGGGCGCCCATCTGGCGCTGTCGATGGAGCGGCTGCAGTCCTTGAGTGCGGCCAACATCACCCGCATTGGGCTTTCCGCAACCCAGAAGCCGATGTCGGCAGTGGCACGCTTCCTGACTGGCCGTGATGCCGATGGCAAGGCCCACCGCTGCCACACCGTGGACCTCGGCCACCGCCGTCAGCTCGACATTGCCCTGGAGCTGCCTCCGGTTCCACTGGAAGCGGTGATGTCGAACGAAACCTGGGAGGCACTGTACGACCGCATCGCCGAATTGGTGCGTGCTCACCGCACCACCCTGGTGTTCGTCAACACCCGCAGACTCGCCGAGCGCGTTTGTCGTCACCTCACGGAGCGCCTCGGCGAAACCGCCGTCGGCGCACACCACGGCAGCCTTTCCAAGGAACAGCGCCAGGCCGCAGAAGCTCGCTTGCGCGCCGGAGAGCTCAAAGCCCTGGTGGCAACCGCATCACTCGAACTCGGCATCGACATCGGCGAGGTCGATCTGGTATGCCAAATCGGCGCCACCCGAGCCATCAGCACCCTGCTGCAGCGCGTCGGGCGCGCCAGCCACCAGGTGGGCGGCATACCCAAAGGCCGGCTGTTCCCCCTCAGCCGCAACGAGCTGGTTGAATCGACCGCCCTGCTCGATGCCATCGCCCGCGGCGAACTCGACAACCTGGTCATCCCCCACCGCAGTCTGGATGTGCTGGCGCAGCAGGTCGTTGCCGAAGTGGCGGGTTCCCCCATTGACGCGCAAACCCTGTACCACAGGTTCCGCCAGGCAGAGCCGTACCACGACCTGCACCAAGCCGACTTCGACCGTGTGGTCGACATGCTGTGCACTGGCTTCACGACCCGCCGGGGTCGCCGGGGCAGCTACCTTCACCGTCACCCACTCAGTGGCGAGCTGCGGCCCCACCGGCGTGCCCTGCTCACGGCACTGACCTCTGGCGGAACCATTCCCGACACCGCCGACTACGACGGGTCGGTCGAGCCCAAAGGCACCGTGATTGGCACCCTCAATGAGGACTTCGCCATTGAAAGTTTGGCGGGGGACATCTTTCAGCTTGGCAACAACGCTTGGCGCATTCTCAAGGTGGAAGCGGGCAAAGTGCGGGTTGAGGACGCCCAAGGACAACCACCCAACCTCCCCTTCTGGTTCGGTGAAGCGCCAGCACGCAGCGACGCACTCAGTGCCGCGGTGTCGCGGCTGCGCGAGGAAGTCGGCGCCGCCATCAGTGCACAGGGTGTTCAGGCAGCGGCCGAAGCCCTCCAATCGCGCCTGTGCCTGCCCGCAACGGCGGCACTGCAACTCTGCGAGTATCTGGCCGCGGCCCAGGCCGCGCTCGGCACACTACCCACCCTCAAAAAAATTGTGTTCGAGCGCTTTTTCGACGAGTCTGGCGGCATGCAATTCATCGTGCATGCACCCTTTGGCGGCCGGATCAATCGCGCCTGGGGGTTGGCACTGCGCAAACGGTTCTGTCGCAAGTTCAACTTCGAACTGCAGGCCGCCGCCACGGAGAACTGCATCATTCTCTCGCTCGGGCCAACCCACAGCTTCCCGCTCCTTGAGGTCGCCAGCTACCTGCACCCCAACCGGGTGCGTGACGTGCTGGTTCAGGCACTGCTGGATGCACCTTTGTTCCAGGTCCGGTGGCGCTGGACAGCCACCAACGCCCTGGCCATCCCCCGGTTCCAGGGCGGGCGCAAAAACCCGCCTCAACTGCAGCGCCTGCAAGCCGAAGACCTGATTGCGCTGGTGTTTCCAGACCAGCTGGCGTGCCTGGAGAACATCCGCGGCGAACGCGAGGTGCCCGACCACCCTTTGGTGGAGCAAACCCTCACCGACTGCCTGACCGATGCCATGGACATCGACGGGCTCGAGGGGCTGCTCCAGCGCCTCTCCCGGGGCGAGGTTGAGGTGGTCACCGCAGACCTGCGCGAACCTTCACCCCTGGCCGAAGAAGTGCTCACCGCGCGTCCCTATGCGTTTCTGGACGATGCCCCGCTGGAAGAACGGCGCACCCAGGCCGTGGCCATGCGCCGCTGGCTGGACCCCGAGGACGCCCTGACCCTCGGCCGCCTGGATCCGGCCGCCATTGAGCAGGTGCGCGCCACCGCCTGGCCCGTGGCCCGCAGCGCCGATGAACTGTACGACGCTGCCACCTTGGCTGGGCTGCTCACCAACGACGAGGCCTGCTCGCTCGACGCCGGCCTCGGCATCCTGGACGAAGCCCTGGCCGGCAAAATCCTGATGGTACTCGAACCGCACGACCCCGCCCACGCAGGCGCTGTTCGCTACTGTGCGCTGGAACGCTGGCCGGAGGTTCAGGCGCTGCAGCGGTGGAATTTGCACGGCAGCCCACCACAAACGGCCAGCGCCTGGAATGGCACCGCCGAGGACGCGTGCCGAGAGCTGGTGCGCAGCCGTCTCGAGGTTGCAGGACCGACCAC
>DHQM01000059.1:0-403 GCA_002408105.1 Gammaproteobacteria bacterium UBA5338
GTTTCTCCCTCGGCGATCAGGCCCAGTTCTTCTCGCGCCATGGCTTCGATGGATGAGGCCCCGGACTGCAACGCGGAAACCCGCTCAGCCAAAGCTGCGTTGCGCTCCCGCAAGGACGCGTTCTGAGCGCGCTGGTCCTGCACCCGAGCCTGAAGCTCGATCAGCTCGGCAAGGCCGCCCACACCACTCCAGAGCTGTATCTGCAGAAGTATCGCTAGCCCTCCCAATGCGCTCAATAACAGTCTCATGGCTACCCACTCGGCTGTGCCACCCGTTCAGCCCGATGCGTTGCGGCTTTTGGATCGTGTCAGGTCATTGACCGCCGATCAACTCGGTCCTTCCCCGGTAGCGCGCTGCCCCCTCGAGCTCGGCTTCAATCTGTAGCAGCCGGTTGTATTTGGCC
>DHQM01000059.1:641-859 GCA_002408105.1 Gammaproteobacteria bacterium UBA5338
AGCGAGCCGGTCTTGATCTGCCCCGCCGCCGTCCCGACGGCAAGGTCAGCAATGGTGGTGTCTTCGGTTTCTCCAGACCGGTGCGAGATCACCGCGGTATAGCCGGCATTCCTGGCCATTCGAATGGCTGCAAGTGTTTCCGTCAGGGTGCCAATTTGGTTGAACTTGATCAAAATCGAATTGGCAATCTTCCGCTCAATTCCCTGAGACAAGATGGC
>DHQM01000059.1:1177-11588 GCA_002408105.1 Gammaproteobacteria bacterium UBA5338
GTCAGGCCTTCCCAGCCATCCCAATCGCTTTCGTCCATGCCATCCTCGATCGAGAGAATGGGATACTTCTGAACGAGATCGGCAAGGTATCCAGTGAATCCATCTGCGTCATATTCCTGCCCTTCGCCGCGCAGAAGATAGCGACTGTCTCTATAGAATTCCGAAGCGGCGCAATCAAGCGCCAAAGTCACGTCTTCGCCGACCCGGTACCCGGCCAAATCGATCGCTTCCAAAATGGCATGGACTGCCGCCTCGTTGCTGGGCAGGTTGGGCGCAAAGCCACCTTCATCCCCCACCGCTGTCGAGAGCCGCTGCTTGGTCAGTACCTTCTTTAGTGCGTGAAATACTTCTGCACCGCAGCGAAGTCCCTCGGCAAAGGTTGCAGCTCCCACTGGTTGGACCATGAATTCCTGGATGTCGACGTTGTTGTCGGCGTGTTCGCCGCCGTTAATGATGTTCATCATCGGCAGGGGCATCGAAAACTGCCCTGCGGTGCCGTTGAGTACAGCAATGTGCTCATACAGCGGAACGCGAGCCTCGGCGGCCGCGGCCTTGGCGGTTGCGAGGGATACAGCCAGCATCGCGTTGGCGCCTAGCCGGGCCTTGTTGTCGGTGCCATCGGCAGCAATCATTGCACCGTCGATTTCGTCCTGTGCGCAGGGATCCTGGCCTTGAAGCAGCGCAGCGATTTCGGTGTTCACATTGCCCACTGCGGTGAGCACACCTTTGCCCAAATAGCGCGTTGGGTCTTGGTCGCGCAGCTCCAGCGCTTCTCTAGACCCCGTTGACGCGCCAGAGGGGGCACAGGCAGACCCACGCGCGCCCGACTCCAACAACACTTCAGCTTGCACGGTTGGGTTGCCCCGCGAATCAAGCACCTCAAGGGCGCGCACCGAACGGATCCGTGAACTCATCTTTGAACGTTCTCCTGTGGTCATCAAACTTCGGCGCCAGAGCCCGCCGTCAGTTGGTGCTCAGCAAACCCCTGCCGCTTCACCACACGGTCAATCGACACCAGGGTTTCCAACAGCTCCCGCATCAACCCGAGCGGCCAGGAATTGGGGCCATCGCTCTTGGCGACCTCGGGGTTGGGGTGGGTCTCCATGAACAAGCCACTCACGCCTGCGGCAACTGCCGATCGAGCAAGCACCGGCACCATCTCACGCTGGCCACCAGAGACCTGACCCTGCCCACCAGGCAGTTGCACGGAGTGCGTGGCGTCAAACACCACGGGAGCACCCGACTCGCGCATCACCGCCAATGCGCGCATGTCTGACACCAGGTTGTTGTAGCCGAAACTAACGCCGCGTTCGCAGACCATGATCTGCTCATTGCCGGTGGCGCGGGCCTTCTCGACCACATGCACCATGTCCCAGGGCGCCAAAAACTGGCCCTTTTTGATGTTCACAGGCACCCCTTGCTCCGCTACACGCTGGATGAAATTGGTTTGCCGGCACAGAAAAGCGGGAGTCTGCAGAACCGACACCACAGCGGCCACTTCATCCAGTGGCGTGTCTTCATGCACATCGGTGAGCACCGGAACACCCACCTGTTGTTTCACAGTCTGCAGCACCCGCAGGCCTTCTTCGATCCCAGGTCCGCGGTAACTGCGGTGTGAAGACCGGTTGGCCTTGTCGAAGGACGATTTGTAGATGAACGGGATCTCTAGGGCCGCGCACATCTCCTTGAGCGCTCCTGCACTGTCAATGGCCAGTTGCTCGCTTTCAATAACACAGGGGCCAGCGATCAAGAACAAGGGGTGTTCGATCCCGACTTCAAAACTCAACAGCTGCATCGTTCAGTCCCTCTTGACAGTCTGTGCTTCAGCCGCGGTCTGCCGCCGAAAGGGAAAGGGAAGATGCATCATGCACACCGGCCCGGTGAGTACGAGCGGCCCGGACAAACGCCGAGAACAGGGGGTGGCCGTCCAGCGGTGACGACGTGAATTCAGGGTGAAACTGGGTGGCAACGAACCAGGGGTGACCCTCCACTTCCACAACCTCAACCAGCGCGTCGTCACTGGACCAGCCCGATACCCGCAGCCCCGCCCGTTGTAGCTGATCCAGGTAGTTGTTGTTGACCTCGTACCGGTGCCGGTGCCGTTCGACGATGATTTCCCGCCCGTAGATTTCGTGAGCGACAGAACCTCGCACCAGCCGGGCTTCCTGTCCACCAAGGCGCATGGTGCCGCCGAGGTCTCCGCCCTCTTCTCTGCGCTCGCGCTTGCCTTCCCGATCGGTCCATTCCGACACCAGGCCGACCACAGGGTGGGTGGTGTGGCGATCAAACTCGGTGCTGTTCGCGCCCGCCAAACCAACGGCGTTGCGAGCAAACTCAACCACGGCGATTTGCATCCCCAGACAAATTCCGAGGTAGGGAATGCGATTCTCCCGGGCGTAGCGCACCGCCGCGATCTTGCCCTCTACGCCGCGGGCCCCGAAGCCCCCAGGGACCAGTACCGCGTCCACGCCCTCCAGAGCACCAAGGTCACCGCCCTCTTCAAGGTCTTCTGAATCGACGTAGCGGACCCGCACCCGTGTGCTGGTATGGATACCGGCGTGAATCAGGGATTCATTCAGAGACTTGTAGGCATCCAGCAGATTGATGTACTTGCCAACCATGGCCACAGTGACCTCGGCAGTCGGGGACTTCTCTGCGTCCACCACCCACCGCCAACGGCTGAGGTCTGCGGCTGGACATTCAATCTGCAGCAACTCGGCAACGATGTCGTCCACGTGGTACTCGTGCAACACCAAAGGGATGCGGTAGATGGAGTCGATGTCCTGCAGCGGAATCACCGCGCGAGGCTGCACATTGGTGAACAGCGCGATCTTGGCCCGCGAGTCCTCTGGCACCTCGTGGTCGGAACGGCAGATCAACAAATCGGGCTGCAGGCCGATGGAGCGCAACTCCTTCACGGAGTGTTGGGTGGGCTTGGTCTTGGTCTCTCCGGCCGAGGCGATGTAGGGAATCAGCACCAGATGAATGAACAGGCTGCGGTGCGGGCCAAGCTCGACCGCCAACTGGCGTATTGCCTCGAGGAACGGCTGGGATTCAATGTCACCCACGGTGCCGCCGATCTCGACGAGCGCCACGTCGGCATGGTCCGCACCTTCGACAATGCGCCGCTTGATCTCGTCTGTGATGTGCGGGATGACCTGAACCGTTCCGCCCAAGTAGTCACCGCGGCGCTCCTTGCGCAACACAGTTTCGTACACCCGTCCGGTGGTGAAGTTGTTGCGCCTGGACATCTGCGTATGCAAAAACCGCTCGTAGTGACCGAGGTCCAGGTCCGTTTCGGCGCCGTCGTGGGTCACAAAAACTTCACCGTGCTGGAACGGGCTCATGGTTCCCGGGTCCACGTTGATGTAGGGGTCAAGCTTGAGGATGGTGACCGACAGGCCCCTGGCCTCAAGGACAGCTGCCAACGATGCAGAGGTGATGCCCTTGCCTAACGAGGACACCACTCCGCCGGTCACGAAGATGAATTTAGTCATGCGAAAGCCTGTCACGGGGCGGGTGTCCGCGCCCTAGAGCGCGGGAACTCGCGCGCCAGTATATCAACTGAGGGCGGCGCTTACATGGGGAACCGGCGCCCGCCACACCAGCCCGTGCGAGACGCCATCGGCTCCGGCCTGCCAACCCTCTGCCACCCAGAGTCCGGCCACCGCGATCAGGTGCCCCTCGGCATAAATCAGCGGCACCCGGTCTCGCAGCCAGGGCAACACCCCGGCCTCCTGAAACAGCTTCTTCAGTGGGTGCCGGCCATGCCGGCCCGCAACATGTAACCGTTCGCCACCTTGCCGAAACCTCACCTCCGCTTCGGCCGGAAGCCGAATGCCAACGCCATCGGTGCACTCGTGCACACTCAGTTCGCCGGCACCAGGACCAAGCGCCAATCGCTCGGGCGGACGCCAGGAGAGCCGCTTACTCGCGTCGTGCGCCCCAAGAGGTGGGCCAGCAAACAGCCGCTGCCTGTAGCGCCGCAGCTCAACGCCCGGCCAACTCGCCACCGGCAAGCGATCGGGCCCTGCAGCGGACAGCGCATCCAATGCCTCCTCGAGCCGGCGCAAACTGGGAGCAGGCAACGACCGGGCTGCCAGCCAGTGGCGGACCAGGTTGTGCCGGCGCGGTGCTCGCATGCGCATCAGCGCGCCCAGGCATAGGCTGTGCTGCGCATGGCCAGGCTCGCCTGCCCAGTCGGATTCAGCCAGTTCCGCCAACAGTTCCACCGCTTCACCCTGCAGCGCCATGGCGCGCTGCCAGCCAGCGGCAAAGCCAGGCCAGCGCGCCGAAATCGCAGGCAGAACCTGTGCCCGAAGGTAGTTTCGATCGAAGTCCGAAGCCGCGTTGCTCGGGTCCTCCACCCACTGCAGCTCGCGCGCCTCGGCATAACTGCGCAGGGCCTGGCGCCCCACCCCGAGCCAAGGCCTCAGCAACCGCCCCGCACCCAACGGACGAGACTCCGGCATCCCCGCCATCCCGGTCGGGCCGGCGCCCCGATTGAGCCTCATCAGCAGGGTCTCGGTCTGATCATCCTGGTGGTGAGCCATCAACAACAGGTCATCGGCGTGGTCGAGCAACCGGGCGAACACGGCATAGCGCGCACGGCGCGCTGCGTCTTCTGGCCCCCTCCCGGCCTGCAAGTCGACCTGCACCCGATGCACTTCGGCAGCCAGGCCAAGCCGTCGGGCGGTGCCCTCACAGTGCGCACTCCAGTCGTCGGCATCGGTCGCCAGCCCATGGTGCACATGCACAACCCGAGGGACAGGCCAGGACACGCCAAGTGCAGGCCGGTTTTCGGTGGTCAGTCGATAAACGGCATCAAGCAGTACGGTGGAATCCAGCCCACCGCTGCATGCGACCCACAGTGTGCGACACCGCGAATAGGGGGCCAATCGATCAGCAAGGTGGCGCAGCAAGAACGCTTGGCAATCACCCATGGCGCCGCTGTCAGGAGGTGCAGGGCTGATCCGCAGACCGGGCTGCAGCACGCGGCCCCGGCCCGCTCCAAGTCAATGGTAGTGTCCGTAGGAGAGATACCGCTGGTAGCGGCGTTCGATCAACTCGTCGACGTCCACTTCGGACAACGTGGCGAGCTGGCGCTCCAATGCCTCCCGCAGACGACCGGCGGTGGTCTCCGGGTCACGGTGGGCGCCGCCCAAGGGCTCTGGGATGACCTGGTCGACCAGTCCCAGCTCCAACAGCCGTTCAGCCGCCATGCCCATCAACTGTGCCGCATCCGCCGCTTTTTCCGCAGTCTTCCACAGAATGGTCGCACAACCTTCTGGAGAAATGACCGAATAGGTGGAGTACTGCAACATCATTTGGTAATCGCAGACGCCGAGCGCCAGGGCGCCCCCCGAGCCACCCTCGCCGATCACCACCGACACGATCGGTGTTTTCAGGCGCGACATCACCGCAAGGTTGTGGGCAATGGCTTCACTTTGTCCGCGCTCTTCCGACTCGATGCCTGGATAGGCCCCGGGGGTATCGATAAATGTGACAATCGGCAGACCGAATCGCTCCGCCAACTCCATCAGCCGACACGCCTTGCGGTAGCCTTCCGGTTGCGGCATGCCGAAGTTGCGGTGAATTTTCTCTTTGGTCCCTCGCCCCTTCTCATGACCGATCACCACCACCGACCGCCCCGCCAGGCGGGCGATCCCACCCACGATGGCCGGGTCATCGCGAAACCGCCGGTCGCCGTGCAGCTCGTCGAACTCCTCGAAAATGTTTGCAATGTAGTCGAGGCAGTAGGGCCGCTGGGGATGGCGCGAGAGCTGTACGATTTGCCAGGCGTCAAGCTCCGAGAAGATGTTTGCCGTCAGCTTGCGGCTTTTCTCTTCAAGCTTGGCAATTTCATCGTTGATGTTGATCGCGTTGTCGTCGCCGACCATCCGCAGCTCTTCAATCTTGGCTTGCAGCTCGGCGATGGGTTGTTCGAATTCGAGGTAGTCCGGGTTCATCTTTTTCATTCGGCTGTCGGCTGCGGGAGGCGAATCTCATGCCACTCGGGCCGCGAGACCCGTCAATGATAACGCATCCGCACTCGCTCCGCGCCGAAGCGCTCGCGCAGCTGGTTCAGCAACCGATCACCTGGTCGCACCTGCCAGGACGCACCCAAGTCGACGCGCCCCTTGGCGTCCGCGCGCCGGTAAAGGACGACAACCGGACAACCGGCAGCGCGGTGAGGCGCCATCAGGGCTTCAAGTTCGGCCACCCAGCCCGGCTCTCGAAACTGGTCGGCCGTCACTTCAAGTTCCAACGCCTGCGCAAAGCGCGCCCGCGCCGCGTCCAGGCCCATCAACCCTCGAGCCCTCGCGCGCAGCGACCCGGAGTATTCGTCGTGACTGATTGTACCCTCGACAACCAGCACCTCATCCTTGACCAGATGATCTCGGTACTGCGCATAGAGTTCACCGAACAAGGAGACTTCGATCCGCGCGGTGCGGTCATCCAACGTGAGAAAGGCCATCGTCTCGCCGCGCTTGCTTTTCATGATGCGCTGCGCCACCAACAGCCCAGCAAACAACTGGGGTTCTTTGTCCGGTTGCAGCTTGTCGAGTGGCCGCACACCGAACCCGCGCAATTCCGCTTCGTATTCATCGATCGGATGCCCCGACAGGTAGAGCCCAAGGGTCTCTTTCTCGGCCTGCAGCAACTCGCGTTGCCGCCACGGCGAGACCGATCGGCGCGACACCACCGCGGCAGGAGACGGCCCGCCGGGACCACCAAAGAGGTCGACCGTACCACTGGCCGCATTGGCTGCATCCTGCTCGGCTGCGCGCACGGCATCTGGAATGGCCGCGTACAAGCCCGCGCGGTTTCGGTCGAAATCATCAAAGGCGCCCGCCTTGACCAACGCCTCGAGGGCGCGTTTGTTGACGCGCTGCAGGTCCAACCGCCGGCACAGGTCGAACAAGTCCTCGAACGGGCCGTGCTGACGTGCTTGCACAATCGCTGCGACCGGCCCTTCACCGAGGCCCTTGATGGCGCCGAGCCCGTAGATGATGCGTTGGGTACCGTCGGCAGCAAACCGGAATTCTCCCTGGTTGACCGAAGGTGGCAGGACTTCAAGGCCCATTTTTCGGCAAGCCTCAATGAGGTGCACCACCTTGTCGGTGCTTTGCATGTCGGCGGACAACACCGCGGCCATGAAAGGTGCCGGATAGTGAGCCTTCAGCCAGCCAGTCTGATAGGAGACCAACGCATAGGCGGCCGAATGGCTCTTGTTGAAGCCGTAGCCAGCGAACTTCTCCATCAGGTCAAAGATTTCCGTGGCCACCTTGGGGTCGACCCCCTGCTCGGCAGCGCCTTGGTCGAAAATCTGCCGTTGCTTGGCCATTTCCTCCGGTTTTTTCTTGCCCATTGCACGGCGCAGCAGGTCGGCACCACCGAGGGTATAGCCCGCCAGAACCTGGGCGATCTGCATCACCTGCTCCTGGTACAGGATGACCCCGTAGGTCGGCTCGAGGATGGTCTCGAGTTTCGGGTGCAGGTATTGCACCCGCGCACGGCCGTGCTTTCGATTGATAAAGTCATCGACCATACCGGACTGCAACGGGCCGGGTCGGTAAAGCGCGACCAACGCCACGATGTCTTCAAATCGACTTGGTCCGAGGCGCCGAATCAGCTCTTGCATCCCACGGGATTCGAGCTGGAACACAGCCGTGGTTTCACCGGTTTGCAACAGCCGGTACACCTCCGCGTCGTCGAGCGGAATCTGGGCAATGTCGATTTCTTCCTCGCCACGTTCGCGGCGCTCCTGGTTGATGCCTTCCAATGCCCAGGCGATGATGGTGAGTGTGCGCAGACCCAGGAAGTCGAACTTGACGAGCCCCACTGCTTCAACGTCGTCCTTGTCGAACTGGGTCACCGGGTTGGTGCCACTGTCGTCGACCCACAGTGGGGCAAAGTCGGTCAACTGCCCCGGGGCGATGACCACCCCGCCGGCGTGCTTACCGACGTTGCGCGCGACGCCTTCGAGTTTGAACGACATCTCCATAATTTCGGCGACCTCGTCATTGTCTTCCATGAGTTCGCGCAGTGCCGGCTCCTGCTCGAGCGCCTTCTCCAGCGTCATGCCGACTTCAAACGGGATCAGCTTGGATATCCGATCACCAAGTCCATAGGGCCGCCCCAGCACACGGGCGACATCGCGCACCACGGCCTTCGCCGCCATGGTGCCGAAGGTAATGATCTGGGACACCGCACCCCTACCGTAGCGGTCCGCCACGTACTGGATGACCCGATCGCGGCCCTCCATGCAAAAGTCAATGTCGAAGTCCGGCATGGATACTCGCTCGGGATTCAGGAATCGCTCGAACAGCAGGTCGTAGGCAAGCGGGTCCAGGTCAGTGATGCCGAGGGCCCAGGCAACGATTGACCCCGCACCGGACCCCCGGCCCGGTCCGACCGGCACGCCGTTGTTCCGCGCCCAGTCGATGAAGTCCATGACAATGAGGAAATAGCCTGAAAACCCCATCTGCACGATGATGCCAAGCTCGGCTTCGAGGCGATCCAGATACGCTTGGCGGGCGACACCCTCCGGGGAAACTGGCCGGGCAGTCAGGCGGCGCTCCAGCCCGTCCGACGCAACCTGGCGAAAGTGGGCCTCTTCCGTCGTTCCAGGTGGGGTGGGGTAGTCCGGCAGCACGCTCTTACCGAGTTCAAGTTCGAGGCTGCACCGCTTGGCGATCTCGACACTGTTCTCCAGCGCTTCGGGCAGGTCGGCAAACAGCTCGGCCATCTCTGCTGCAGACCTGAGGTATTGCTGCGGACTGTAGCGACGCGGCCGGCGCGGGTCCGCCAGGGTGCGCCCTTCATGAATGCAGACACGCGCCTCGTGCGCGTCGAAGTCATCCGGATCAAGAAACACCACGTCGTTGGTGGCCACCACAGGGGCGTTTGTGCGAACGGCCAGCTCGACCGCGGCCCGCACATGCGCGGACTCACCAGGACGCCCAGTGCGGCTGACTTCCAGATAAAACCGGTCACCGAACGCCGCGCGCCAGCGCACCAGCTGCTGTTCGGCTTCTGCCGTGCGGTGCGCCAGCAACAGCTGGCCGATCTCACCCCGACGGCCGCCGCACAGAGCAATCAACCCGGTGTTGGATTCGACCACCCACTCGGGCTTGAGCACCGCTTGCCCCTGCCTCTGGTTTTCCAGATACCCGCGGGTGATGAGCTGTGTGAGGTTGCGATACCCAGCCAGTCCTTGAACCAGAAACACCAAAGGTGCCGGCTCGCCTGAAAGGCTGGCTGCCTCCACCAGCATTTCGCAGCCGATGATCGGTTTTACACCAGCTGCTCGCGCAGCTTTATAGAACTTCACCAACGCAAACAGGTTGTTCCGGTCGGTCACCGCCACAGCCGGCATCCCGCGCTGCGCCACCTGCTGAACCAGGGGTTTGACCCCCAGCATCCCATCGACCAACGAGTACTCGGTGTGCACGTGCAGGTGCACGAAGCTCGGTTGATTCGATTGCGTCATCGCTCCTCACCTTGGGCTGGGTTCTGGGCCGCCAGCGCACGGCGCACGGGGGCGAAGCTTCGCCGGTGGATGGGTGTCGGCCCCAACTGCGCCAGCGCGGTCAGGTGCGCGCGGGTGCCATAACCCTTGTGCCTGGCCAGTCCGTACCCTGGAAACACTCGATCGAGGACCAGCATCTCCTGGTCTCGTGCGACCTTGGCCAAGATTGACGCGGCCATGATGGCCGGCACCTTGGTGTCGCCCTGCACCACCGCTTCGGCGCGACAGGGAAGCCCGGCCGGAACGCGGTTGCCATCAACAAATGCACAGTCCGGCGACGGCTGCAGCGCATTCACGGCAGCGGCCAAGGCGCGCATCCTGGCTTGCAGTATGTTGATGCGGTCGATTTCCTCAACCGCCACGGAAACCACCGCAAAGCCGAGGGCCTGGCGGCGAATCCGTACCGCCAGCGCCTCGCGGGCACTTGCCGAGAGCTTCTTTGAGTCGTTCAGCCCAGCAATGGGGTTGTCCGGGTCCAGGACGACCGCAGCCGCGTACAGACCGCCGCAAAGCGGTCCTGCGCCTGCCTCATCGACGCCTGCACCAAGGGGCCCACCCGGACCCTTGAAGGGGACATCCGGCTCAGTCATCGGCACTCGGTTCGCCGCCAAGCAATCCCACTTTGCGCATGCGACGCTCAATGGATTCGGTCGTTTGCAAGCCGATCATCGGATACACCTGGGACCGATCCGGAGACACCAGGTAGGTTGCCGGCAGGCCCTTGGGCGGTGGATAGCCGAGCCAGGCCTGCGGGTCCTCTCGCCAGACCGGATAGCGGATGCCAAGCGCCTGCGCCTGATCCGCCAGGGCCGCCGGCGGGTCGGCATCGAAATTGATCCCGACAACCTGCAGTCGAGCACAGATCGGAAGAGCGTC
>DHQM01000012.1:0-468 GCA_002408105.1 Gammaproteobacteria bacterium UBA5338
GGCAGCGAGCGATCCGAGGTCGTCACCGCGCCGCTCATCAGCCCTGAAGTCTTGTACGGCCGCGGCTAGGCGGCAGGGTCGGCGAGGCCTGTTTAGGGCAGGGACTCTTTCTCTTCTTGGCTGAGTGGCCGTGCTTCCGATTCCAGCAGCACTGGAATGTCGTCGCGGATGGGGTAGGCCAAAGCGCTGGCCTTGCACAGCAACTCGCGACGCTCAGGGTCGTAGTGGAGTGGCGCCTTGGTCACGGGGCAAACGAGAATTTCGAGCAGTTTAGGATCCAACATGGGGTCGCCTGTGGGTGGATGCTGGAGCATTGTACCTCCAGGCCAGGCGTCGCAGCGAGGGGTGGACGCCGCGCGGTTGCGCCGCTTGTGGCAATGCGGGTAGAGTACGCAGCCCGGCTGTTCCCCGCTTTCGCGGCGCGTTCGGCCTGTTATGGTGGTCCTTATCGGTCCCCTCGCGACGAGA
>DHQM01000012.1:688-3500 GCA_002408105.1 Gammaproteobacteria bacterium UBA5338
CGACGAGAAGTTGTGAACCCCGCCAGGCCCGGAAGGGAGCAACGGTAGCAGCGGATTCGGGTGCCGAGGTGTGGCTGGTTTGGACCACCACCCCTTCTACGTGTTCATGTACAGCGCAGCATTGTATTCCACTACTGGAGCGACCTCGCGCCACCAGTCCAGGCGCCTCTGGCCATGAGTTACCAGGTCCTCGCCCGCAAATGGCGCCCAAGCACCTTCGCCGAAACAGTTGGCCAGGAAGCGGTCCTAAAGGCGCTGGTGCATGCCCTCGACCACAACCGGGTGCACCACGCCTACTTGTTCACCGGCACCCGTGGGGTTGGCAAAACCTCGATTGCCCGAATCCTGGCGAAGTGCCTGAACTGCGAAGCTGGGGTGACTTCGGTGCCGTGCGGAGAGTGCAGCGCCTGCACCAGCATTGCCGAAGGCCGCTTTGTCGATCTGATTGAGGTCGATGCCGCCTCACGGACCCGAGTCGAGGACACCCGCGAGCTGCTTGATAACGTGCAATACACCCCGACTGTGGGCCGCTTTAAAGTGTACCTAATTGATGAGGTGCACATGCTTTCTTCCCATAGTTTCAATGCGTTACTAAAAACACTTGAGGAACCACCTGAGCACGTAAAGTTCCTGCTAGCGACCACCGACCCCAAGCGGCTGCCGGTGACGATTTTGTCGCGCTGTCTGCAGTTGCACCTGAAGAACATTCCCGCCGAGCGCATTGCCGAACACCTCGCGGCCATCCTCACAGCAGAGGCGGTCGCTCACGAGGGCGGCGCGCTCCGCCTGCTGGCTCGCTCCGCCGAGGGCAGCCTGCGCGATGCCCTCAGCCTCACCGATCAGGCCATTGCCTTTGGCAGTGGCGAGGTTCGTGAAACCGATGTCCGCACCATGCTGGGCAGCGTCGACCACCAGGCGGTCGCGCAACTGATCCAAGCGCTCGCCGAACGCGATGCCGAACACTTGTTGAGCCAGGTCGACGAGTTGGCCCAGTATGGCGCCGACTTTCGGGTGGTCCTGGACGAATTGATCGGCTTGTTGCACCAGTTGGCGATCGCACAGGTGGTGCCCGGAAAAGTTGCCGTTCCTCTGTTGGAAGGTGAGGCCTTGGCGCACCTCGCGGCGCAGCTCACGGGCGAAGAGGTTCAGTTGTACTACCAGTTTGCCCTGCAAGGCCGGCGTGACCTTCCCCTGTCGCCCGATTCGCGCGAAGCCTTCGAAATGCTTCTGCTGCGCATGTTGGTGTTTCGCCCCTTCGAACCCCCCACCAGCCCCAACCAAGGTGATGGGCCGGCCGGTCGGCTCGAAAAAAAAAAGCCTCTGACGTCTGAGGCATCCGCAGTCCGTGAGCCTGCCCCGGCATCGCCTTCGCCGGACGTCGCAGGATTCGACCGAAAAGAAGCTGGGTCCGCTGCAGCGGTCATCGCATCGAATCCCGAGGACGCCGGAGGGCCGGTGGCGGCGCGTGAACCTGCTGGTGAGGTGCCACGAGCGGCTGCAATGATCCACGAGCCAGCCCGCAGCACGGATGGTTCCACCGGTGGTAGCGCCTTGAATGGAGCAGAGCCAGCCCATGGAGGCGCCGGGCTGACCGAAGATTGGGTCCAACTGGCCATCGGGCTGCCGCTTTCGGGTGTCGCACGAGCCCTTGCGCTGAATGCAGAGCTGAGTCGGCGCGACGGTACCGATTGGTGTTTGCGGGTGGATCCGAGCCACAGCACATTGGTGGGCGCGGCTCATCAAGAGCGCATTCAAGAAGCCTTGTGCGAAACCACTGGATCGGCGATCAAGCTCAGTGTTGAGCTGGGTGCGCTCAGCGCTGAAACAGCGGCCATGTACCTTGCCCGCCGGGAACGAGAACGCCACCTCGAAGCGGTGGCCGCATTGGAGGCCGATCCTGCGGTGCAGGCGTTGGTCGAGCGCTTCGATGCACGGCTCGTCCCGGAATCGGTTCAGCCAGTGGACGGGGGAGATGCCTGAGCCCTGTATACTCCCCCATTTCATGCAGCCCAGGGTTTTCGGAGGTGCAGATGAAATCCGGTCTCGGTGATTTGATGAAGCAGGCGCAGAAGCTCCAGGAGCAGATGCAAAAAACCCAGGAAGAACTGGGTCAGCTGGAGGTTGTGGGTGAATCTGGCGCAGGTCTTGTGAAGGTCACCATGAGCGGTCGGCATGAGGTGCGCCGGGTGCAGTTGGAGCCTGGTGTGCTGAGTGAAGCCGCCGAAGTGATCGAAGACCTCGTCGCCGCTGCGGTGAACGATGCAGTGCGCCGTGTTGAAGAGGAAAACCGTGAAAGAATCTCTAGCCTGACCGCCGGCGTCAATTTGCCGGCCGGCTTCAAGATGCCGTTCTGACGGGGCTCTGGGTTGAGCCCTTCGATCCAACGCCTCATCGAAGCGTTGCGCTGCCTGCCCGGGGTGGGCAGCAAGTCGGCCCAGCGCATGGTCATGCACCTGCTGGAATACGACCGGGCCGGCGGTGCACAATTGGCGGCTGCACTCACTGACTGCCTGGCCAATGTGCGCCATTGTCACCGATGCCGCAACTACGCTGAGTCGGAACTCTGCGACATTTGCGTGAGCCTAAGACGGGATGCGAGCCTCCTGTGTGTGGTCGAGACGCCAGCCGATGTGCTGGCGCTTGAGCATTCCGGCAGCTACAACGGGCGCTATTTCGTGCTCATGGGGCACCTCTCGCCCCTTGATGGCATTGGGCCCGAAGAGCTCGGTGTCGAACAGCTGCAGGCCCAAGTGGGCGAGGCGGGGGTCCGTGAGGTGATTCTGGCTCTCAACGCCACTGTAGAGGGAGAAGC
>DHQM01000012.1:3791-4071 GCA_002408105.1 Gammaproteobacteria bacterium UBA5338
CTGGCGCCTTTGGGCGTGACCATCAGCCGCATCGCCCACGGTGTCCCCTTCGGTGGCGAGTTGGAATACGTCGACGGCGGCACCCTAAGTCGCGCACTGGCCGGCCGGCAACGCTTTGAGCGCACCTGAAGTGGACTATCGAGAAGTCCTTGATTCCGGGGCCATGGAGACCTGGTTGGGGCACCTTGGAGGCGCCGCCGTCGTTGGGGTCGACACGGAATTCGAACGCACCCGCACTTTTTTTCCGAGGCCCGCGCTGGTGGTGTCGAACAGCGGTTGT
>DHQM01000123.1 GCA_002408105.1 Gammaproteobacteria bacterium UBA5338
ATGGTACTTTCCGTTGAGGGTGAAGGGAGCGCCTGCGGGCGCGTGCAGGTACAACTTGAGGCCCGCCTTGACCTCAATGGAGAAATGCACCGGGGCTGGAGAAAAGAGCGACTGGACGCCGGCAGGGATGGTGACGCTGTAGCGGCGAAACGAGTATCCCGGAATGTCGAGCCGGTACGTCGAGAGCGGGATCGCTCCAGGCAACGTAGCTCCGCCTCGCGTCTGCTCCGGGGTGATGTCAAATGCGTTCAGCAGCTCTCCGTCGGGGCCAGTCCAATACAGCCTTTCGTACTGCGCGTCTGCCATCCAGGCTTCACGCCACGCGACTTCCGTGGACCAATTCGTAGGACCAAGAGAGCGCAGGTAAAGTGCGCCGTCGCGAATGCCACTCCATGTTGCCGCGCACGCGCTGGCCGACGCGAAGCCGGCAGCAGCGAGCAACCAAAGCCACCAATATCGCATGTGTACTCACCCGCTGAAGTTCGAGCCCCGAAACTTGAGCGCTTTGATGGGGTGGCGGAATGGTATCGGCGCAGGGCGACGCCGATCAACCCGACAGGTGGTATTTGATGGGTGAAAACAGCCAAGCTGCGGCCGAGGATCGTGTCTCCACCCCAAGCAGCGGTGCGAATTCCCTATCCTGTCCGGGCGAGGGAGTGGGCAGTGATTCTATCGAGCTTCGTGATGTCCGGTCGAGCGATGCCCAACAGGTTTATGAGTTGGCAGCTTCGGTGCATGCTGAGCGCGAGGGTCAGCTGCTGAAATCGCGGTGGGTTTGGCAGTATGAATCAAATCCACGTGGGGCTCCCGGGCAAGTTGTAGCCGCAGTGCGAGACAATACAATCATTGCGATCCTTTGTGGGATTGGTCAGCGGTTTTGGATCAACGGGCAGGAGCACTCGGGAGTGTGGTTGGCCGATTTTATGGCGTACCCCGTGCCCGGAGCGGTAGGCCGGTCAGTCGCCAGTGCGTTGGCACGTCATCAGACGATCAAGCATCCCCTAAGCCTCGGTCACCAACGTCCCGCTATCACGCGGTATTGGCAGCGATTGCGTGGCAAGCAGGGAGGAAAGAAAATTTGCGAGGCAAATGTGCTTGCCTTACCGCTTCGGGTGTCGCCATTTATTGCAGACAAACTCCCACGCGGGCCGCTCGGCCGCTGGCTGGGCGCGCTCGCGGACTTCGCGGTGCGTTCCCGAGCTGGCTTCCGATCGCGGCGCGCTCTTTCTGAGTACTCATTTGAAAGTGCCAAGACTTGCGGGGCAGAGTTTGACGATTTCTGGAACTCGGCCAAGGTTGGGTATCCAGCACTCGCTGTGCGTGACCGCGCCTACGTGGACTGGCGATACCTCCAGGCACCGAACCGCGACTATCAGCTGCGGGTCGCGCGCGTAGCGGGCAGCTTGGTGGGGTGGGTGGTGTATCGAGTGGTTCCGGAGACATCACCTCGGCAGGTGAGGATCGTGGATATGCTCGTGGCTCCAGAAAAAGTAGACGTTGCGAAGCACCTATTGGCTGGGACCGTACGTGAGGTGATGCATCGTCCGGTTGATGTTGTGAAAGTGGTTGAGACGCAGATTCCCTGGATGGCGTTGGCCCATACCGCCGTTGGGTTCGTCAAGCGTGGACAAAGCAACCTAGGGGCCGATTACACTGGCACGCCTGCCGATGGCATTGCTCCTGATTTTTTCTATGACCCGTCAAACTGGTATTTCAGCTACGGCGACGGTGACACCGACATGTACGGTCCTTGACCTCCAGTTTTCCCTTAAGAGTTCGGCACTGAGCATCCAATGACTGAAATGATTGCCCATCCGCTGAGTCATAGCGAGCTGGGAGGGCTCCTTGGAAACCCCTCGTTGCGTATGATCTGTCTGACTGCAGGGTCGGTTGGGGAGGGTGTAACAACCTGCGCATGGAGCCTCGCTTCGACGCTTGCGGAACGGTATCCGGGAGAAGTGTTGGTTTGTGACGCCAACCCTGAGCGGCCGGACATGTCGCGGGCTTTCAACGCAGCGGATCACGTTGGGGTCGCAAATGTGTTTGGGGCCTCGGATGAGGCTTTGTTTACACAGCTTGACCAGGCGGTCTGGCGCAACGCTTATGGTGGGCCAGATTTTCTGGCAGCCGGAAAACCTGCAGAACAAGCCAACGCAAGCGGCCATAGGGACTGGGCCGACCTGCTCGTGGCGCTGCGCAAGCGCTACCGGTACATACTGCTCGATTGCCCGCCGATCACACCTTTGTCCCACGCACAGCAATTGGCGCGTGCTTGCGACGGGGCGGTGTTGGTGGTGGCTGCCCATTCTGCCAAGAGAATGGCCATCTTGGCAGCCGCGAGACAACTCAGCGGCATGGACGTGAAGCTGGTTGGAACCATCTACAATCGTCGGCGCTATCCGATACCGAATTGGATTTACAAGTGGCTATGAAGTGCAAGCTTTTCCATGTTTACGCAGTGCTGGCGATCGCCAGCTTGTTGGTTAGCGGTTGCGCTCCGCCACCACGGTTTACCGGTGACGAATTTGTTCTGAATCTGCCAGCGGCAGAAGAACAGCATTCGGACTCGCTCAGTCAGCTGCATCCGGGAGATGAAGTTGAGATCATTTATCGTTTCAATCAGACCCAAGAAGCCGAGTATAAGCTGGCTCGAGGGGACCGGGTTGCGTTTCACTTCATTGCCAGCCCTGAGCTCGATATAGAGCAAGAAATTCGTCCTGATGGACGGATCTCGCTGCCCTACATCGGCGATTTTATCGCCGCAGGAAAGACAGTCCGGCAACTGAATCGAGCCGCCGCTGCAGCGCTGGGCCGGCATCTGGTTAAACCTGAATTGTACGTATTGGTTACCGAACACAGCAGCCGAACGCGTGAGTTGAAGGATGCGCTTAGGACCAACGCAAGGGGGCTCAGTCGCGTGCTTTTGGTTCGGGCAGATGGTGTTTTGACATTTCCGATCATCGGCGATGTGTCAACGGCGGGTCTCGGTATGGATCAACTGGTTCAGTTGGTGCGAGAACGGTACAAAGATCAAGTCCCAGGTCTTGAAGTGGATGTCTTGCTCGCCCGGTACTCGGAAAAGAACATTTACGTCTTCGGAGAAGTGGTGGAGCCGGGCGCGTTTCCAGTGAACGCTCCTGTGAATTTGTTCCAGGCTCTGGCGCTTTCAGGGGGCTTGCGTGCAGGGGCAGCATCAGAATATGCGCTGGCAGTTCGTGTCGAAGGCACGCGGGTGGTCGCTCGCCGGGTCGATTTGGCGGCGACGCTCTCGGGACGTCGCTCATCAGGCCATGCGCCATTCGTGCTCCAGCCAGAGGACATTCTGTACGTGCCGCGAGGGCGGCTGGCAAATGCAGCAGACATGGGCCGGATGATCAGTGAAGCCCTGATGTACCGCGGCATTGGCATCACGTTTGGGTACGACATTGATGATCGCTGAAGATCCCTTTGTGACAAAAGTTCACGGCAGCATTCCGAGCGACCATGCAGAGCCTGGGGTGCATGAGCCCTTTGTTAAGGAGACGTTCCGGATCCTTTTCAGCCACATTAGGGTGATTGTTGGCATGGCGATCGGATTTATCGCCGTGGCCTTAGCCATCGCGGCGCTGGCGGACGAGGTGTGGGAAGTCGACGCAAAGGTGGTGGTCCTTTCCAAGCGCCTGAGCCAACTTGGTGATTCGACCGGCGGGCCCATGGCGAGGTACTTTCCACCGGATTTGCAAGACCTCGAAACCGAGCGAAACATTCTGATGGCTTCAGGGTTGCTGGGAGCCACAGTCACCGAACTTTACGATGCGGGTTTGTTGACTGAAAAAGCCTCCGCAGCGGCGCTGTGGATGCAGGAGCTGAAGCACTCGCTTCGTGCGATGCTCCCTGTCGATTCGGACGTCGAGGGCCCCGCTGCACAGCGCAAGGCGGAACTTGAACAGTGGATCGAAGTGTTTCGTGATGCCGTTCAGAGTCAAATTTTGCCCGGCTCTAACATCATCCAGCTAACCATCCAGTACTCGAACCCGAATACCGCACAGGAGTTTTTGAACCGACACCTCGCCAACTACCTGGAGCTTCGTCGCCAGTTGTTGCTTGAGAAGATCGACCCGAATTCTGCACAGCAGCGTACCGCATGGTTTGAAGCGCGCTTTTCCCGGCTCGAGTCCGAGAAGTTGGCCGTGTTGGCTCGTTATGGCTCAAGCGATGTCGACCGCGAATTGACCTTTTCTTTGGATCAACTGTTCGATGAAAAGCAAACAAGAAATCGCCTCGAGTCTGCATTGCTTGAAACGACCAGGTCGGATGATGTGGAAACGATGAGGCGTCAAATCTCACTGCATGAGAGTCGAATCGAAAATTTGGAAAAGCGTATCGCAGAACTGAACGTCGCGGAAACGCGGCTGATTCGACTTGACACCGAGATTGAAGCGACTCGGGAAGCCTACATGGCGTACGTGCGCCATTCGGAAGAGGCGCAAAGTCTGGCTGCAGCGGAGCGGGAGAACTTCGCAAATGTCAAAGCCGTTGAGCCCGCGGTGATCCCACCCAAGCCCGTATTTCCTCAGTGGTCCATGCTGCTTCCAGTTGCGGGGATCACAGGCCTGTTGCTGGGTGTGCTCTCGGCCTATCTGCTGGAATTTACTGGCCAGACCGTTGCCACCAAAGAACAGTTGGCACGCCTGCTGGGCCTGCCTGTTATCGCAGTGATTGACGATGCACGCTGACAACTTCAATCGGGGATAGGCTGTGTCGTCTCCGCGCGTCATGCACCTGATCGACTCCGGGGGATTCTACGGCGCGGAGCGGGCGCTATTGAACCTGGTTGCTGCGCCTGGTTGCGTGGAACACACGGTCCTACGACTGGGACACAAAAGCGGGGACAGAAGTCGTTTTGTCCAAGCTTTGGAAATGGCGGGTGTCCGGTGTCACGAAGGTGTCGGCGTCCATACACTGATCGGCGAGTTGCGCTGGATCCTCAAACACCAACGACGGGATCGACCGACACACCTTCACTGCCACGGGTACAAGCCGACCATCTTGGGCATCTTGGTGGGGCGTTTGACCGGTACGCGCGTTCTGGTTACGCAGCACGGGTTCACCAACAAGAACCACAAGGTTCGGTTATACAACTGGCTTTCGATTCAGGCGTGTCGCCGCAGCGGCGTGGATGTGGTGTGTGTGTCTGAGCCGATTCGAAACAAGTATGCCGCCCACGGGTTGGCGTTGGCCCAGTTGACTGTTGTGCCCAATGCAGTCCCCGCGACGCAGGTTTCATCGCTTACCCAGCGCCTAGAGGCACGTTCTCGGTTGCACTGCCGACCGGATGACTTCGTGATCGGGTTCGTTGGCCGGCTCAGCGTTGAAAAAGGCCCTGATCGGTTCGTGCAGCTGGTTGCGCAACTGAGGCAGCGCGGTGTACCAGTGGCGGCGCGCGTGCTCGGCGAGGGTCCTATGGGGCTTGAGTTGCAGCGTCAGGTTGGCCGTGAAGGCATCGGTGACGATCTAAAATTCTTGGGTTTTCGCGAAGACGCCGCTTTGTTGCTCCCCGGCTTCGACGTCGTTGTGGTTCCTTCACGAACTGAAGGGGTTCCAATGACGATACTGGAAGCGATGTCGGCGTCGGTACCTGTTGTCGCGTTTGCGGTCGGAGGTATTCCCAGTGTTGTCCGGAATCATGAGACAGGCTGCCTGATCGAGCCCGGGTGCATTGATAAAATGGCGGATGCAGTGGAAGCATTGTTTTTGGATGACACCCAGCGGCGGTTGATGGGTGAGCAGGGGCGTGAAGTCGTTGAGCACGAGTTTTCGATCGCCGAGCAGGTGCGTCAATACGAACTTCTATATGCCGGTGCGGTGTCCACCCCCCGAGTGGCCTGAGCCCGTGCCGACCTACCCCTCGCAGAAGACCATTCAAGCGCCTTGGCTCTTGTTTATTGGAGTGCTTGCGCTGGCCTGTGCGGCATGGTTCGCTCAGCCGGAGTTTTTTCTAGCACCAGCACTGCTTGTGGCGGGCGTGTGTGTCCCAACAGTATGGAGGCGACCGGAGCTTACGCTGGCGGTTGTGCTCTTGATGGTGCCATTCGAGACCTTGCAGCAACTCTCTTTCTCGAAGTTTCTTACCTTGTCCAAGCTCGCGGGTGCGGCTGGCATTGTACTCGTGGGCTACAGACTGCTGACTGGGCGTGCTGATTGCAGAAGGTTGAGGACACGCATGTGGTGGCTGATTGCGCTTCTTCTTGGCGTGCACTTGGTCGGTTCAGTCGGCTCGATTGCCCCTGAAATGTCAATCGAGCACACGCGCAAGCTGTTCATCGCGGTGGCCGTGTTCGGCTTGGGTTTGGTGTTGATTCCGCGGTTGCCCGCACGCCGATGGGTCGAGATGGCGTTTTTTTCAGTTGCCGCCACTGCGGCGCTATCTCTTGCTGGCCCTGGTGAAGCTGATGTTCAGTCCCGCAATTTGGGCTTTCTCACCGATGCAAATTACTTTGCGATGCTGCTTGTCAGTTCGGTTCCGTTGGGCCTGTACCTGTTGAGGACCGCTCCCCGGCCATTGTACGGAGCGGTGGTTGCGGTTTCTCTGGTCTTCTTGCTGATCGCGACCGTGCAGTCATTTTCGCGCTCGGCCTTTGTCGTGTTTATGCTGCTTGTGGCGTTTTGGCTCTGGGGCGAGCGTCACCGTGTTCGGCGCATGCCTGCATCAAGCATCGGGCTCGCAGGAGCCTTCGGTCTAGTGGTGATGCTCGGCGCAGTTGCGGTGGCACCAACCGAGTATGTCCAACGGGTCACCTCGCTGGCGCAGCTTGTCGAAGGCACGCAGGGACTGGAGGACCGGTCGCTGGGAAGGCGCTCTTCGTATCTTGTTGTGGGGCTGGAGGCCACTGCAAATCGACCTGTCTTTGGGTCGGGGCCTGGTACCTATCCTGTTTTGTACTCGCGTAGCCCTTTCGCGGTCGGGTTTTCTCTGAGCGATGGGCCAGACAGCCTGTTTAGGCGCGCCCACAACACGTATCTCGAACTGATGGTGGAGGTTGGCCTCCCTGGGGCTTTCGCTTTCGTGGCTCTGGTGGTTTACGGGACCGTCAATTTTCGGCGTGCCAGAGCTATATGGCTTCACCTGGGCCAGTGGGAACTGGCCGAGCTGGCACGGCATTGCGGTTTGGCTTTCATGTCGATTGCGCTGTTCCTGTTTCTGCTCAGCGCTCCGAATTTAAAGTGGTTTTGGTTTTTCCTGGCGTTCTCGCATGTGATGCTGGCGGCAGCGGAGCGATACGGCGCCCCAATTGCGCCCTACTGCGATGGAGCTCCCCGAAATTGACCGTTGTCGTTGCATCCAAGCGCTACAGTGTCATCGTGCCCTGTTATAACGAGGCGCATAACCTGACCCGAATGCTGGATTCCGTTCGCGTTGCGTCGAAAAATCGCGACTCGAATACCTTGGAAGTACTGGTGATCGACAATGGATCTCAAGATGGCAGTGATGACATTGCCCGGGCGGGCGGAGCGGTCGTACTGTGCGCGAACCGTGTGAGCATCAGTCGCTTGAGAAATCTAGGCGCAGAGGCAGCCCAGGGAGAGGTGCTGCTGTTTCTCGACGCAGACATGGAAG
Source organism: Gammaproteobacteria bacterium UBA5338 (assembly GCA_002408105.1). Classification (GTDB taxonomy): domain Bacteria; phylum Pseudomonadota; class Gammaproteobacteria; order Pseudomonadales; family UBA5862; genus UBA5862. Next base: position 7,598 of record DHQM01000123.1, read on the forward strand.
TTCCCCCTGATTGGCTCGATCGGATTGATGAGGCCCTTGCAGCAGGTGCCGATGCCTTGGGATTCGTCGAGCAGGTGCCGCAAGAGGCCCCTTGGTATGCACAGGTGTGGTCGCAACGCATTGCGGCTCGCAGAAGCCATGACATGCCAGTGGACTATCTACCGGGCCGGAACATTGCTGTTCGACGTCAACTGTATCTACAGGTGGGTGGCTTTTCCGAGGCACTCGCCACCGGTGAGGACAAAGACCTTTCTCTTCGCCTGATTGCGGCGGGTGCATCCATTAACTCGGTTGCCGGACGACCGATGATGCACTGGGGCTATGAACGGAGTTTCAGCGAACTTTTGCGTAAAGAGTTCTGGCGCCAAAGCAGCCACATCGACTTGCTCGCGCGGCATGGAGCCTCGGTGCGGCTCATGAGGTTTCCTGTTGCGTCCGTGGCAGTTCTTGCGTTCTTGTGCATTGGATTGGTCGCTGTAGCGGTTCAGCAGTGGCAGGTTGCACTGTTGTCGTTCTTTCTTTCGTTTCTGCCGGCTGTCGGTGTGACGTTTTCGAGAGGTGATGGGCTGCGCTTCCGACCCGTCGCGGCTGCGCAGTTGGCCTTCTTGTATTGGGTTCGGTTTCAGGTTGCGGGGCTCTCCGTGCTGCGGGCACTGTGGTTGCGGGCCACCACAAGACGGAGTCCGCGCCCGTGACCGTGCTTGTGGTGCTGTTTTGGATGCTGTTGCTGCTGCCGCTTTACCCATTTGTCGGGTATCCATGTGCTCTGTTTCTGCTTGCCTGGGGCCGTGGAGCACGTGCAAGTGATGCGGTTGAGCGTGCTGAAAAGCCCAAGAAGGTCAGTATCCTGATTGCCGCCTACAACGAAGAGGCCCATATCGGCAACAAACTGGACAACCTGTTGGACCAGCAGATGGGCGGGGTGCAGGTTGAGGTCTTGGTTGGAAACGACGGTTCTGAGGATGATACCGCGGGGGTGGTGTCCCGCTACGCCGACCATGGTGTGCGCCTTGTTGATCTGCCGAGATCGGGTAAGGCGGGTGTTTTGAATCAGCTCATCCGCGCTGCTGACGGGGATGTGTTGGTGTTTACCGACGCTGAAAACACTTGGTCCCCGGGCACGCTGGCGCAGTTGCTCGCGCCGTTTGATGACCCCCATGTGGGCGGTGTTGGTGCACGGCTTCAAGTGTACAAGGGGGACCGCGCAATCGGTTTGGGTGACCGGCTGTACCGTAGGTACGAATCCGCCATCAAACGCTTGGAGTCACGCCTGTTCGGGGCGGTTTCATTGGATGGAGGGGCCTATGCGATGCGCCGCCACCTGGTCGACACGGTGCCTTTGGACGTCACTGATGATTTTTACATCAGCACCGGTGCAGTGATGGCGGGAATGCGACTGGTTTTTTGCCCCGAAGCGGTTGTATGGGATGAAGGCGTTGATCGCCCGCGACAGCAATTTCGCCGTCGCCAGCGGGTAACGGTGCGGGGAATGCAAAGCCTGTGGCAACGTCGCGCCTTGCTGAACCCGGGGCGGACAGGTGCGTACGCACTGGCGCTGGCGAGTCACAAACTCTGGCGCAGGCTTGCGCCTTTGATGCTGATCCTGGCGTTGGTCTTAAGCGGGGTGCTCGCCCGTGAAGGGGGGGTGTATGCGGCCATTTTCGTTGCGTTTCTTGTCCTGTCCCTCGTGGCTGCGATCGCCAACTTGGACTCAAGTGGGCGATTTCCTAAAGGGGTTTATGTGGTTGGATATGGGGCCACCAGCGCGCTGGCCACAGCAACTGGCGTGATCAAGTTTCTTCTGGGCGTTCGCTACAGCCGGTGGACGCCTGAGCAAAACAGATAACTGGCGGTTTTGGAGTACATTTTTTGACCGCGCAAGGCTCAGGGACGCCCACCCGACAACAGGTTCAAGGCCGCCGTTTGCTGGGACTGATGACGCAGAGTGTGGGGGCCAAGGTGTTAACCCAGGCGCTGCGCATCGTGCGCAACATTGTCCTCGCTCGGGTGCTGGGGCCCTACGACCGTGGCCTGTTGGCCCTGGTGATGACGGTGCCGGAGCTGCTCAGCACAGCGGTCAATCTGGGCTCCACGGCGACCGCTGCATACCACGGCTCACAGCGCGACGCGGTGCTGCCGGTGATCTTCGGATACCTATTGCTGTTTTGCCTAGGTTTTGGGGCAGTGGTTGGAATGGTATCAGCCATTGCCTTGAGTGCAGGCGTTGGCGCCGATCTGTTCGATGACGATGCGGTACGGTACGTTGCAATCATCGGAACGATGGTCCCGGTATTTTTGTTCAAAAACGCGCTGCAGGGCCTGTTGCTGGCGCGCGATCGCGTGGGTACAGCAAACGCGCTTCGCGTTCTTGAGTCGGGTGGGCCTTTGGTGCTGTTTCTTGTGCTTTGGGCAACCACAACCAACTTGTTGGACGCTGCTGTGGTCGCCTGGGCAGTGGCGCTGATCTCTGTGTGCCTGGGCGCTGCTGGGAGCCTTGTGTACGAAGGGATATGGCCCCCCAAAGTGCATGCCCCCACTTTTCGGCGACTTCTGTCGTATGGCTCTCGAGGTCATTTCGATGGAATGTTCCAAGCGGTGCTGTTTCGTATCGACTTCATATTCGTAGGCGCCATGCTGGGCGCTCAGTCGCTTGGGCATTATGCCATGGCCACAGCAGCGGCCGAGCTGTTGCTTACCTTCTCCGAGGCGGTGGTGTACCCCTTGATGTCCCGCCTGTTGCGCAGCCACGAGCGCCCAGATGATCGCTTGATTCCATTGGTATTGCGGTCGGTTTGGACACTGATGTGTGTGGCAGCAATAGTTATGGCGTTGCTTGGCGACGCGTTGATCGAGTTGCTATTCGGTTCGGCATATCTGCCGGGTTATCTACCGCTTCTTTGGTTGTTGCCGGGGCTGGTCGCGTTGAGTCTGTGTGGGATCTTTCGGTTGTACTTGCTGGGACGAAACCGGCCGGGTGTCGTATCTGCGGTGGGAGGGTTGGCCGCTGTTGCCAATGTGGTACTCAACCTGATTTTCATTCCTGCGTGGGGCCTGTCAGGGGCAGCCCTTGCCTCCAGCCTGGCATACGTATTCGTTGCCGTTGGCCTCCATCTTCAGTACAGCCGAATGAGTGGAGTTGGACCCTCCGAGACGCTGGTTCCGAGGGTTTCGGATTTTCGGCAGGTCTTAGCGCTATTGCGCCCGCGCTAGTCTGTGGCTCGGGTTGCTCAATCCTCTGCGCTGGTCGCCCCTTTGAGTTTTTTCTGCCAGGCGTACAGGTGGTCCAAAGCGGCCTTGGGTGTCATCTGGTCCATGTCCAATGCGCGAATTTCCTCCGTGATGGCCTCTCGTGCCGGTTCTTGGAAAAGATCCGGTTGCATTGGTGCGGGCATGGGTGACCTGGGCGCTATTGGCGCTGCAGCAGCTTCCAGTAGCCTGAGCTTCTCCGTGGCACGCTGAACGACGGCTGCAGGCACGCCAGCGAGGCGCGCCACCTGTATGCCATAGCTTTGGTTGGCGGCTCCGGGCCGGACACTGTGGAGAAAGATCACCTGGTCACCGTATTCGGTGGCAGCGAGGTGCACGTTGGCGACCTGATCAAGCTCGTTTGCCAATGCGGTAAGCTCAAAATAGTGGGTTGCGAACAAGGTGAAGGCGCCGACTTGCTCCGCCAGCCAATGCGCCGTCGACCAGGCGATGGCGAGCCCATCGAATGTGCTGGTGCCTCGACCAATTTCATCGAGCAACACAACGCTTTCATGGGTCGCGTGGTGGAGGATATTGGCGGTCTCGCTCATCTCGACCATGAAAGTCGAGCGCCCCCCTGCCAGGTCGTCCGAGGAGCCGATGCGGGTAAAGATGCGGTCAATGGGCCCCAAGGACGCTGCATCGGCGGGAACGAAGCTTCCCATGTGGGCCATCAGAATGATCAGCGCAGCCTGGCGCATGTAGGTCGACTTCCCACCCATGTTTGGTCCGGTGATGACCAGCATTTTGCAGTCCGCATTCAAGTCCAGGTCGTTGGCCACAAAGGGATCCGAAAGACTGGACTCCACCACCGGGTGGCGGCCCGCCTGAATGTGGATGCCCGGCTCCTCGTGGAACTGGGGTGCGCTGTAGTTATGGACCTGGGCCTGGTGTGCAAAACTCCTGAGCACATCAAGCGTGCTGATGGCCCTGGCGCAGGCCTGGAGTGCAGGCAGGGGCTCACTCAGTGTTTCCAGCAGGCTGTCGTAGAGTGCCTTTTCTCGGGCCAAAGCGCGAGACTTGGCGCTCAGTGCCTGGTCCTCGAATGCTTTGAGTTCCGGTGTGACAAAGCGCTCGGCGTTTTTCAGTGTTTGCCGCCGGATGTAGTCGTCGGGTGCCTGAGCGGCCTGCACACGACTGATTTCGATGTAGTAGCCGTGAACGCGGTTGTAACGCACTTTGAGCGAGCTGAGCCCGGTGCGTTCGCGCTCCCGTGACTCAAGGTCGAGCAAAAACGCCCCGGCGTCGTCGTTCATCGAGCGGAGCCGGTCGAGCTCTGGGTCATACCCGGCAGCGATGACGCCACCGTCGCGCACCGTGGCAGCAGGCTCTTCAGCAATCGCCGCCTCGAGCAGCTGTTCGGTGGCCCTGTGTTCGCCAACCGCGGTCCACAACTGATCGGCCAGCGGAACGCCCAACGCCTGCAGCTGAGCGCGCAGGTTCGGGAGTACCCTGAGCGCATCGCGCAGCCGTGTTAGGTCCCTCGGACGTGCACTGCGCAGTGCGACACGGGCCAGGATGCGCTCCATGTCACCAACCTGGCGCAGCAGCTCTGCGCAAGCGTCCATGGTGCCCGAATCAATGAGCGCACCGACCACCGCCTGGCGTTGTCGCAGTTCGCCATGGTCGCGCATTGGCTGTTGCATCCAGCGCGACATCAACCGTGCCCCCATGGCGGTGGAGCTGTGGTCGAGGGTGGCGAGCAGGCTGTGGCTGCGACCCCCGGCAAGGTTGGTGTCGAGCTCCAGGTTGCGGCGGGTCGCGGGGTCCATGAGCAGGTGGCGGCTGCGCTCATCGTGTTCAAGCGCATTCACGTGGGGCAGTGCCGCGCGCTGGGTGGTCTGCGCGTAGGCCAACAAGGCTCCGGCCGCTTGAACCCCTTGGCGCAGGTGGGCACAGCCAAAGCCACTGAGGTCATGGGTGCCAAAATGGCGGGGCAGGGCCAGGTGCGCGGAATCAAAATCGAATTCCCACCCAGGACGGGCAGTCAAGGGGGTTTTCGTCGGCGCCCAGCCCTCCCCAAGCGCACTGGTTTGGTCCTCGCTGACCAGTATCTCCGAGGGGCGCAGCCGCGCGAGCTCCTCGGTCACTTCGCGCGGACTGCCAACCTGCAGCACCTTGAACGCGCCAGTGCTCAGGCTCAGTGAGGCGATGCCGTGCACGCTGTTGTCCAAGACAACCGCTACCAGCAGGTTGTCGCGGTTCGCTTCCAGCAGCGCTTCGTCGCTGAGGGTGCCCGGCGTGAGAACCCGTACCACTTCACGCTCGACCGGCCCACCGCCCGCATTGGGGTCGCCGACCTGCTCACAGATGGCCACCGACACGCCGGATCGTGTCAGGCGCGCCAGGTAATTTTCAGCGGCGTGATAGGGCACGCCGGCCATTGGAATGGGCTCACCGCCTGACTGCCCCCGGCTTGTCAGGGTGATGTCCAGCAGCTCAGCGGCGCGCTTGGCATCGTCGAAGAACAGTTCGTAGAAATCGCCCATCCGATAGAACAGCAGGGTGTCCGGATACCCCGCTTTGATTTGCAGGTACTGCCGGATCATGGGAGTGTGGGGAGCTTCGGACATGGGCGGGACGGCCAATCGAAAACGGCCAATGTTACGCAATTCGCCTGTGGTCGATAAGATGGCGCGACCAGCCTCCGCCTTCTGCCTCGTACGGAGTCTCTACCTTGACCACTGCCGATCCGCCGGTTGATCTTCTGCTCCGTCTAACGGAGCGTCTTAAGGGCCTGGGCTGGCGCGTCGCCACAGCTGAGTCTTGCACTGGGGGGTTGGTTGCGGCGGCGCTGACCCATTTGCCTGGCAGTTCCGCTTGGTTCGATCGTGGGTGGGTGACCTACACGAACGCCGCCAAGGTCGGTGAGCTTGGCGTGCCCACCTCGTTGCTGGAGGTGCAGGGGGCGGTGAGCGAAGCGGTGGTTTGCGCGATGGTCGCCGGAGCACTGGCACGCAGTGATGCCGCCATGGCTTGCGCGGTCAGTGGTGTGGCAGGTCCGGGTGGAGGAACTGAAACCAAGCCAGTCGGTACCGTGTGGATGGGTTGTGGCATACGGGGTGGCGCCACCCGGGCATGGAAGGAGTGGTTTGCAGGGGATCGAAGCGCAGTGCGACAGGCTGCAGTGGATGCGGTGCTGCAAGAGATGTTGGCACAGTGCCCCGTGCGTTGAGCCTGCGCGGGTGGTTGTGGAATAATGCGATACTGTACATTTGTGCAGGTGTGTGGCTGCCGAGGTGGCGCCGCGGCCTATCAACCCGATGAACGAGGGGACCGGCGATGGATGAGAACAAGCAGAAAGCGCTGCAAGCGGCGCTTGGGCAGATTGAGCGCCAGTTCGGCAAGGGCAGCATCATGCGCTTGGGTGACAACGAAACTCACCGAATTCCTGCCGTATCCACCGGGTCCTTGGGCCTCGACATCGCGCTCGGTCTTGGCGGCTTGCCCAAGGGACGGGTCGTGGAGATCTACGGGCCTGAATCCTCGGGGAAAACCACCCTCTCGCTCAGCACGATTGCGCAATGCCAGCGCGCGGGCGGCACGGCCGCCTTTGTGGATGCAGAGCATGCCCTGGACCCGACCTATGCCGAGCGGCTAGGGGTCAACCTCGACGACCTGCTGGTGTCGCAGCCCGACACCGGAGAGCAGGCGCTCGAAATCGTCGACATGCTGGTGCGCTCGGGTGCCGTAGACCTCATTGTGGTGGACTCCGTTGCCGCGCTCACGCCCAAAGCGGAAATTGATGGTGAGATGGGCGACCAACACGTTGGTTTGCAAGCCCGCTTGATGTCGCAGGCACTGCGGAAGATCACCGGTAGCATCAAGCGCTCCAACTGCATGGTGATTTTTATCAACCAGATTCGCATGAAGATCGGTGTCATGTTCGGCAGCCCTGAGACCACGACGGGTGGGAACGCCCTCAAGTTCTATTCTTCCGTACGGCTCGATATTCGCCGCATTGGCGCGGTCAAATCCGGTGATGAGGTGATTGGCAACGAAACCCGGGTCAAGGTGGTGAAGAACAAGGTGGCGCCGCCGTTCCGCCAGGCCGAGTTTCAAATCCTGTACGGTGGCGGCATCTACCGACTCGGAGAAGTCATTGATTTGGGCGTCCAGGAAGGTTTGGTAGAGAAATCAGGTGCCTGGTACAGCTATCAGGGCGAACGGATCGGACAGGGCAAGGCCAACGCAGCCCGTTTTTTGGAGGAGCATCCAGAAATGGCCGAAACCATCGAAGCAAGCATTCGCGCCAACTTGCTGGGTGAGGCGGCCCAGGTGGACCCGCAGGACGCACCTGCAGGCTCGGTTGCGGAGCGAGCCAACGCGTAGGCAGTCAAACTGCCAGCGTCTCAGACGACCGGTTCGCCATGGTGTTGGTTGAGCGCGACGCCCAGGGAGAGGTGGGCTGCATCGTTCTGCGGCCCAATTTTTCACTGAACTGGAAGGGCAACCTCTGGGTGTTGTCTGGATTGGGGTTGGTCGCCTTCGGGATCGCCGGTTTCATGGCACACCTCGGTGCCTGGTTGGTCTTTCCTTTTGCGGGGCTCGAAATCGGTGGCCTTCTGGTGGCCCTGTACGTGCTGCTGCACCGCAACTCGCACCAGGAAGTGCTGCGGTTTTCCAGCGACCTGGTGCGGATCGAGAAGGGGCGCTTTGCTCCCACCAGCGGTTGGCAGTGTGCCAGGGCGTGGGCGCAGGCTGTGGTCATCAGTTCTCGCCACCCCTGGTATCCGCCCCGAGTGGCCATTCGTTCCCACGGCAAAGAGGTTGAAGTCGGAGCCTTCCTCAGTCCGGAAGACCTAGACCTGTTGATCGCAGAACTCGGCGGTTTGATTCAACTGGCACGCATTCGCTGAAGCTCGCGCAATTGACTGTCCGTCGTCCCAAGACCGAAGCGCCCGCCCGGCATTCTGTGTGGACGTGACGCAAGCATGGATCTTGACCCCGACATTTATCGAACCCTGCGCCGCAAGGCCATGGATTTGCTCGCGCGCCGCGAGCATTCAGCGCAAGAGCTGCGCGACAAGCTGGCCCGTGGCGGCGCTGATCTGGCTGTCATTGAA
>DHQM01000218.1:0-2592 GCA_002408105.1 Gammaproteobacteria bacterium UBA5338
GCGGCCTGCTCGCGCAGGTTCAGCGCCCGCATCGCCGACACCACCGTACTGCGGGACTTCAGCTTCAAGCTGCAGCGCGGCCAGGTGCTGGGCATCATGGGCCCCAACGGCTGCGGCAAGACCACACTGCTGAACGTCCTGCTGGGCCTTCGACCGCCGGACAGCGGCACCCTGGTGCACGGCGAGAACCTGCAGGTCGCCTACTTCGACCAGAACCGCGAACAGCTGGACCTGGAACGCGACGCCGCCTGGAACGTGGCCGAAGGCGCAGAGCGCATCGAGTTCGACGGCCGCTCGCTGCACGTGCTGGGCTACCTGAAAGCCTTCCTGTTCTCGCCCGACCGCGCCCGCACTGCCACGCGCCTGCTGTCCGGCGGCGAACGCAACCGCCTGCTGCTGGCGCGGCTGTTCGCCAAGCCATCCAACGTACTGGTGCTGGACGAACCCACCAACGACCTGGACGTCGAGACCCTGGAGCTGCTCGAGGGGCTGATCCTCGACTACCCCGGCACCGTCATCCTGGTCTCGCACGACCGCGCCTTCGTGAACGAGGTCGTCGACGGTCTGCTGGTGCACGAAGGCGACCGTGGCTTTCGGCACTACGTGGGTGACTACGACGACTGGCGGCGTCAGACGCGCGCGGATGCGCCCGACACGCGCGCCCCGAAACACACCGCAGCCAAGCCAGCCCGCCCGACCGCGCCACCCTCGCCGAAACCCGCCGGCCTGACCCCGGCCGAACAGCGCGAGCTCAAGCGCCTGCCGCAGGACATCGAGAAAATCGAAGGCCGCATCGAGGCACTGCATCAGCAAATGGCCGACGGCGCGTTCTATCAGCAGCCCGTCGATGTCCAGCGCACCGCGCAGCAGCAGCTGGCCGCGCAGGAAGCAGCGTTGGAACACGCCTTCGAACGCTGGCAGGCGCTTGAATCACGTCGCCACGGATCAAACGCATCCTCCAGCGCCTGAGCGCTATCATCGCCACGTACCGATGCCCAGCACGCAACACGCAGCGGCGCGGCCCGCCATCACCAGTGCAACTGCTTGTTCTTGCAAGCCAACCGACCATTGGCTGCGTACTCGGCAACCCCAGTCGACGCGACGCGCCCTGCACCTGCCGCTGGAAAACAGCACGCCCAAGATCAACAAAAAAATCAACATTCACGCCTAACTGTAAGACGTCATTAGTAAGTTTTAATGTAAGGTGACCAGTGCTCGTGGAGGGGCACTTCGAGAGGAAACGCTCATGCATGCGAAGGACAGCAAACTGTCCGGGGGAATCCAAACCTCACTTGCGCCGTCCGCCGAACTGGAAGGCGGCGATCTGATCGTCCACTACCTGCAACAAATCGGTGTCGAGTATGTCTTCGGCGTGCCGGGCGGCGCCATTGAGCCGCTGACCAACGCCCTGGCCCGCGGCATGCGTCACGGCGGCCCACAACTGGTTGTTGCCCGCCACGAATCGGGCGCTGCCTTCATGGCCGATGGCTACGCGCGCGAGACCGGCAAGCTCGGCGTGTGCTTTGCCACCACCGGGCCAGGTGCCACCAACATGATCACCGGCGTCGCCAATGCGACGCAGGACGCAATTCCGCTGCTCGCCATCACGGCGCAGACAAAGCTCGAAAATTTTGGTCGAGGCGGCCTCCAGGAGTCGAGCTGCACCGCGATTGATACTGTCAGCATCTATAAAAACTTCACGCGATACAACACGCTCGTCTCACACCCCAAACAGCTCGAGCAGAAAGTCGTCAGGGCGATCCTGGCCGCTTTCCGCGAACCCGCCGGCGCCGTCCATCTCAGCCTGCCGGTCGATGTCACCCGCGCCCCAACGCAAATGCCTTCGCTGTCCCGCAACCTGGACAAGCTCATCAACGTGACGCCGGCGGTGGACACAGCCTCGGTCGCGGAACTCTACAAACAGGTCCTGAAAGCGCGAAAAATCTGCTTTGTGCTTGGAGAAGGGGCGCGCAGCGCCGTTGGCCGCATCCTTTCTCTGGCCCTGCGCCTCGACGCATCGGTGGTCACCACACCCTTTGGGAAAGGCTTGGTCAGCCCGTTCCATCGCCAGTTTTGTGGCGTGCTGGGCATGGGCGGGCATCGCAGTTCGATTGAGGAACTTCAGGATCCTGCCCTGGACTGCATCATCACGGTCGGAACCAGCCTGGGCGAGTTTGCAACAGGCAACTGGAGCGACTCCGTCCTAAACCAACACCTGATTCACGTCGATGAAAACCCGGAACACTTTTCGGGCTCCCATATGGCGCAGCTCCATATACATGGCAACCCGCTGAAAATATTCGACCAACTTGAAAAGTTGCTACTGACCGACGACACCGCTCGCCTTCCAAGCACAGACGCGCCACCCCGGCCAGCCGACAATACGCACCAAAAGCCCACCCTCGCCTATTCGACGGACGGCAAACGTGCCGGTGGCACGCCCGAAAAACCCAACTGCACCCTCGACGAGCCAGAAAAATATCTGTCTGACAGCGCGCCGATAAAACCGCAACGGCTGATGAGCATCTTGCCAACGCTCATGCCGCCGGGAACGCGCTTCATCGCCGATGGCACGGGCGCGAACTTTTGGGC
>DHQM01000218.1:2972-7417 GCA_002408105.1 Gammaproteobacteria bacterium UBA5338
CGACGGCAACAACGGGCGCCTGGACGCGCCCCGCAGACGGTCCGACAAGCGCATGGCCTGGGAAAGCCTCTATCGGTGCCCGGGTGAGTTCGGCTCAATGGGATGGGGACTCGGTGCCGCGATTGGCACAGCGTTTGGCAATCCCAAGATGCCCGTCGTGGCGCTCACCGGCGATGGCAGCATGCTGATGAACGGGCAGGAACTGACCGTAGCGCTGCAACACAGCCTGACGGTTATTTTCGTCGTGCTCAACGACCGCGCTCTTGGCACGGTCAAGCACGGCCAGAGACTCGCCGGCGCCGAACCCGTTGGTTTTGCGTTACCGGACGTGGACTTCGCCGCCGCGGCAAACGCCATGGGCATTGAAGCCTGTCGTGTCCGCACTCCGGCCGAACTTCTCGAAATCGACATCAATGAAATTCTCCAGCGGCGTGCACCGTTCCTGATCGACGTGCTGATTGACCCCGAAGAGGTTCTGCCACTCGGCGGGCGAATGAAGGCGCTCGGAGCCGCCAAGTGACATCCGATGCAGCGCCGCGCCAGGAAGTCATCCGCACCAGCATATGGCAGGAGGAACCGGAGCCCGACAACCCCTTTGCAGCCGCCGTCTGCCGTTGCCGCGGCTACGATGTCTACGGAGAGTTGTTAGGAAAAGCCAGCTTTATTGAATACCTGTGCCTTCTCTTCCTGGGTGAACGCCCCACCCAGGTCCAAGCGAAGCTGCTCGAAATACTGGCAATCGCACTGGCAAACCCCGGCCCACGAGATGCCTCGGTCCATGCCGCAATGAGCGCTGGCGTGGGAGGGTCACCGGCGGCGTCTGCCCTGATGGCCGCGCTTGGCGTAGGCGCCGGCGGCCTGGGCGGTGGACGCGAAGTGCGCGTCGCCATGGAAGCTTGGGAGCAGTTGGGGTGCAACCTGAGCGACTGGGAAGCGTTTCTCAGGCACCCGCCACACGCCGAGCGTGCTGACATCTGGCCCGAGATGGAGCACGCGCCGGGCTTCGACCCGCACGCCGTGCGCTGCGCCACGCCGGTTGCGCAGACCCTCGACACGCTGGCTGCATGCGGTGCTGGCCCGCACCTGCCCTGGCTGGCCGGTCAGCGGCTCACGCTGGAAAGCGCAGCAGGCGCCCCCCTGGCCATGTCGGGCGTCGCCGCTGCCACCTGTCGCGACCTGGGTCTCAGCGCCGAACAGGGCGAGATGCTTTACCTCCTCCTGCGGCTGCCAGGCGCGGCAGTGCACGCACTGGAACAGGCACAGCTTGGCTTCAAGCGCTTCCCCTTTTTTCATGGGGCGGTCAAGTATGTCGGGCAACAACCCGATAACGAGTGACGGAGGAACCAGCACGTGACGTTGTCAACGCTACTCGAGCACGAGGATAACTGGCCGACACGTCTGGGATATGCGTCGGTGCAAGATGGAACCGTCAGCCTACGTGGCCACGACTTACTTAACGCGCTGGAAGACCTCAGCTGGATGGACATGCTGATGTTCGGGATTACAGGGCGTCGTTTCAGCTCGGAGCAACTCGAGTTATTCCAGGGGCTTTGGAAAATCTCTGCAAGTTATCCGGAGCCAAGGCTATGGAACAATCGTATCGCGGCACTGGCCGGCAACGCCCGCAGCTCGGCTGGCTTATCACTAGGAGCTGCTATCGCCGCCAGTGATGCCACCATCTATGGACAAAGGCCAATGATTGGCGCCTTTGACTTTCTGCAGCGGGCGCGCGCAGCCTGCGGTGGCGGACAAACGCTCCAAAGTTTCGTAGCGCGTGAACTGGAAGTGTACCGAGGCATCCCAGGCTATGGTCGCCCCTTGCGCAGCGTCGACGAACGACTAGCGCCCGCAGAGCGCTTGGCGCGCAAACTTGGCTTATGGGGCGGTCCCCATGCCCAATTGTCTATCGCAGTCGCCGAGATATTAAGAACGCGCCGTATGGGAATGAACGTCGCTGCGATCGCTGCCGGCTTATGCGCGGACCAGGGTCTGACGTCAAGAGAGTATTACAGACTTACCCTGCTAGCATTCACTGCCGGCTTAATCCACTGTGAGTTCGACGCAGCCACCCATGCCGAGGGCACGCTGTTCCCGTTGAGATGCGAGCGGCTGCATTACAGCGGCCCTGCTTCGCGCGGCTGGTAATTCTCACCGTACAACATGTGCCTCTGGAGCAAACGCCATGACGTACAAAGTCACACCGCGTGAAAAAGGCGCGCTTATCACACTCCTCACACTGTTTGGTACCGCCCTCCCTTTCAACGCGTGGCCACAAAGCAGGGACGAGGCCGCACTAGCAGAATTCTATGGCAGCGCCGAGATGGTAAGCATCGCCACTGGCAATGCCCAGCCACTTCGAAAAAGCCCTGCCATTGCTACTGTAATTACGGCAGAGGACATCGCTAGCATAGGCGCCACAGAATTAAACGAGGTGTTGGAGACCGTGCCGGGCCTACACATGGGGGCCTCCGGCATCGGCTACAAACCCATTTTTTCCATCCGCGGCATCCATACCCAGACCAGCCCACAGGTCCTCATATTGGTCAATGGGATGTCCATAAAAAACGTGTTTGACGCGTCGTTAGGTGCTGCTTGGGGACGCATGCCAGTGACAGGCATCGCGCGAATCGAGGTAATTCGCGGACCAGGTTCTGCGCTATACGGGGCGGATGCTTTCTCCGGCGTAATCAACATCATCACAAAGTCGGCTTCTGAAGTTCGTGGCCTGGAAGTCGGCGCGCGCCTAGGATCGTTCGACCGTCACGACCAGTTTGCGCAATGGGGCGGCGAGCTCGGCGGCTTCGACGCCTACTTCTACGTAGAACGACACCACAGTGACGGCTCTGACCGCACCGTTTCTGCCGACGCTCAAACAGCACTCGATGCCCTGTTCCCGATCAACGTCTCTTTGGCTCCCGGCCCGGTCAACCTCACTCGCGACAACATCGAGGCGAGAGCAGATATCGCACGCGGCCATTGGCGGCTGCGCGGCGGCTTCCAGGAAATCAACGACAGCGGTGTTGGTGCGGGGGTATCGCAGGCGCTGGACCCGGTTGGCCACGGCGATGGCCGGCGTCTATCAGCCGATCTTTCCTACGAAAACCCCGCCTTCTCTCGCAACTGGAGTTTGAGCGGCACACTTGGCTATTACCAAGTCGAGAATCTCTCTCGCCTGCGTCTATTTCCCCCTGGCGCTTTTGGCGGCACCTTTCCTGACGGCGTCATCGGCAACCCGGATGTCTACGAACGCCACTACCGCGGCGAGGTGAGCGCTCTCTATAGCGGGCTCGACCGGCACCGCTTGCGCGTGGGGGCTGGCTATCGCAAGGAAGACTTATACCGTGTGGAGGAGAGTCGTAACTATACGCTGGTCGACTTAGGGGTACCGCTGGGCGTCATTCCGATACCGTTGGGCAATCTCGTCGACGTCACCGATGTTGCCGCATTCGTGCGCGAGGAAGACCGAACGATTGCCTATGCTTTCCTGCAGGACGAGTGGAATTTCCAGCGCGACTGGACACTCACCGCTGGTCTGCGGCTGGATGATTACTCCGATTTTGGCACCACGCTGAATCCGCGCCTGGCGTTGGTGTGGCAGACCAGCTACGCACTGACCACCAAGTTGCTCTATGGACGGGCATTTCGTGCCCCCTCCTTCCAGGAACTGTTCGCCGTCAACAACCCCGCCAACATCGGCAACTCTTCCTTGGACCCAGAGACCATCGACACGGTCGAACTCGGCCTCGACTGGGATGCCGGCCGTGGCCTGCGTGCGGCGTTCAACGTCTTTTACTATCAGATGGACGACATCATCCGCTTCGCACCGGATCCGGCACCCGCCACCAGCGCAACGGCGCAAAACACGGGCAAACAGACCGGTTACGGCCTTGAAGCCGAGCTTGCCTGGCAAGCCACGCAACGCCTTCGTCTGTCGGGCAACTATGCCTATCAGCATTCCACCGACGATGCCGCCGACGATGACGTAGGTTTCGCGCCCTCACACCTCGCCTACCTGCGCACCGACTGGGCGATGGCTCCGCAATGGACGCTTTCGGGCCAGGCCACCGGCGTGTTCGACCGCAAGCGCGCACCGGGTGATTTGCGTCAGAAGATCGACGATTACGTCACGGTCGACCTCACTGTGCGCGGGCAGGAGCTTTTTAACGATGGGTGGGGCGTGAGAATATCTGCACGCAACCTCTTCAACTCGGATGTGCGCGAGCCAAGCGGCTCCGCTCTCATCCCAAATGACCTACCCATGGCCGGACGCAACGTGTTTTTTGAAATCAGCAAGGCCTTCGACTGATTGCGTTCCGGCCTCGGACGACCCGACAGCGACAGAATGGTGACGGAAACCAGGCGGGGTGCCCTGCCGGTATTAGGTACGTGCGCGCGATGGACGCGGCTCGCATGGCGACCGTTGGTGATTGCGGCACTTGGAACCC
>DHQM01000064.1:0-15531 GCA_002408105.1 Gammaproteobacteria bacterium UBA5338
TCCTCTCAGACCAGCTACGGATCGTCGCCTTGGTGGGCCTTTACCCCACCAACTAGCTAATCCGACGCAGGCTCATCCAGTAGCGAGAGCTTCCAAGGAGAGGCCCCCTTTCCCTCGTAAGGTATATGCGGTATTAATCCGAGTTTCCCCGGGCTATCCCCCTCTACCAGGTAGATTCCTACGCGTTACTCACCCGTCCGCCGCTCGTCAGCAAGAAGCAAGCTTCTCCTGTTACCGCTCGACTTGCATGTGTTAGGCCTGCCGCCAGCGTTCAATCTGAGCCATGATCAAACTCTTCAGTTCAATTTTTTCGCAACCGCCAGCCCCTACTGCTAGAAAAGGCTCGCCGTCACTGTCTTGCAACATGACACACGTTAAACTCGCATTTAACGGGCATGCTCTTGTTGGTCGCCCAAACGACCCACCAGAGCACCCACACGTATTGCTTGATTCGCTTCTTTCTTAAAGAACCTGAACCAGAAGAGCTACCCTCCCCCCGTTCAGCGGACGCGTATTATAACGCCCAATCCAATCCGCACAAGCCCCAAAACAAACTATTTTGACAGCACTCTATCCCTCCACAAAAACACCCCCTTAGCTTCACTCACCACCCACATCAGACCGCAGATCAAGGTGCTCAAAGGCCCTAGTGTTTGGCCCCACGCGGCTCCGACGCACCTTGGTCTGCCGCTTCTTGGCGGGCTTGGCGTTTCTTGCGCACCGTGATGCGCCGCCAGGCAGCAAGGCAGGGGCCCGACAGTGCGTACAACCCAAATCCGAAGAGCAACACCCGGGGAGGGTCCAGCGCGATAAGAAAAAACACCAAAATGGCAAAAAACAAGAGCGCGAACGGCACACGCCCTTTAAAGTCGAGCTGCTTGAAGCTGGAGTACCGCACGTTGAGCACCATGGCGACGCCAGCCCCGAACGCCAACAACGCAGTCGACGACACCCACCAAAAGACGGCCGGAGGTGAGGCCGGGCTCAGCTCAAGCCAACTCCATACCCAAGCGGCCAAGAGCGCGGCAGCGGAAGGGCTGGCCAGCCCGGTAAAGTAGCGCTTGTCGCTGGTCGCAGCCCGGGCATTGAAGCGGGCGAGTCGCAACGCCGCACAGGCGACATATACAAAGGTGGCCGCCAACCCAACTTTCCCAGCACCGGTCAGTGCCCAGTTGAACACCAACAATGCCGGCGCAACCCCGAAAGACACCATGTCACAGAGGCTGTCGTACTCCGCACCGAAGGCGCTCTGGGTGTTGGTCAAGCGGGCCACACGCCCGTCGAGCCCGTCCAGCAACATGGCAACGAAGATGGCGATGCTGGCGGCTTCGTAGAGTCCGCCGATGGAATGCACAATGGAGTAGAAGCCAGCAAACAAGGCGCCCGTCGTCAGCAGATTGGGCAACAGGTACACCCCACGCTGACGAACCGTACGCTCGCCAACAGAGACTTCTTCGATATGCTCATCAAAGGGCAGAAGGCGTTCAATGCCCTCGGATTCGGCCGCCGTCGGTCGAGGCGTCCCTCCATCCTGCTGGTGTTCAGTCATCCACACTCCGTCGGCCGTCACCTCCTGGCTTGGTTGGAAGGGGCTCTGGCCAGAAAAGTTTCACTGACCGCTCAATTTTTTGCTTTGTCGACCAGCTTCTTTGCCTGAATCCACGGCATCATGCCGCGCAGCTTGGCGCCGACAGTCTCGATCGGGTGCTCTTCTCCAATTCGCCGCTTGGCTTTCAGGGTTGCCGCACCGGCCTGGTTTTCGAGGATGAACTCCCGCGCAAACTCGCCATTTTGCACCTCTTTCAAGATGCGGCGCATTTCTTCCTTGGTCTGGTCGGTGATGACCCGCGGACCCCGCGTCAGATCGCCGTACTCCGCCGTATTGGAGATCGAATACCGCATGTTGGCGATGCCACCTTCGTACATGAGGTCGACGATCAGCTTGAGTTCGTGCAAACATTCGAAGTACGCCATTTCGGGCGCGTAGCCGGCCTCAGTCAGGGTCTCAAAGCCAGCCAGAACCAACGCGCTGGCGCCGCCGCAAAGCACCGCCTGTTCGCCGAACAGGTCCGTTTCGGTTTCTTCGCGGAAGCTGGTCTCGATCACGCCTGCGCGGCCTCCACCGTTGGCGGAAGCGTAGGCCAGTGCAATTTCCTTTGCCGACCCAGTGGCGTCCTGGGCAATGGCGATCAAAGAGGGCACCCCACCCCCATCCACGAAGGTGCTGCGCACCAAGTGCCCCGGACCCTTGGGCGCGATCATGATCACGTCCAGATCTACACGCGGCTCAATTTGACGGTAATGAATATTGAACCCGTGCGCAAACGCCAGCGCAGCACCTTCCCGGATATTGGGTTCGATCTGTTCCCGGTACAGCGCACCTTGGTGCTCGTCCGGCGCCAGCACCATGACCACATCCGACGACGAAACGGCCTCTTCAATGTTCTTGACCACAAGGCCTGCCTGCTCTGCCTTGGCCCAGGAACTGGACCCCTTGCGCAAACCGACACAGACCGAAACCCCGGAATCTTTGAGGTTATTGGCATGGGCGTGGCCCTGCGAGCCATAGCCGATGATCGCAACCTGCTTGCCTTGCAGAATTGCGAGGTCCGCGTCTTTGTCGTAGTAGATTTGCATCTGTTTCCTGCCCTCGTTTCGGTTAACTCACTGTGTTTTCAGGCTTTTCTGTCAGAGACTGAGGATTTTCTCGCCCCTGGAAATCCCTGACACGCCGGAACGCGCCACTTCCAAAATTTGCGCATCGCTCACCGCGGCAAGGAATGCGTCCAGCTTTTGCGAGGTACCCACCAGCTGAATCGTGTAGATGGAGTTGGTCAGGTCCACGATCTGCCCCCTGAAGATGTCCACACAACGCTTCACTTCAGCGCGCATGCCCCCGGTGGCTTTCACCTTGATCAGCATGAGGTCTCGCTCAATGTGGTCTCCCTCACTGAGGTCAACCAGCTTGACCACTTCGATCAGCTTGTTGAGCTGCTTCGTGATCTGCTCCACGACGCGGTCGTCGCCGCGGGTGGTCAAGGTCAAGCGCGACAGGGTCGGATCATCCGTGGGCGCAACATTGAGCGTCTCGATGTTGTATCCGCGCTGGGAAAACAGCCCCACGACCCGAGACAAGGCACCGGATTCGTTTTCGAGGAGAATCGATATGATGTGCCGCATCTCAAGTACGCTCCGTCTTGCTCAGCCACATGTCACACATGGACTGCTGCGCCACCTGCATTGGGTAAACGTGCTCCTCCGGGTCAACGTGAACATCCAGAAACACCAACCGGTCCTCCAGCGCCAGAGCTTTCTCGAGCGCCGGGACCAGTTCATCCCGTGACTCCACCCGGACACCAACGTGGCCGTAGGCCTCGGCCAGCTTCACGAAATCAGGCAAGGACTCGAGGTACGAGTGGGAATGCCGGCTTTGGTAGTTCATGTCCTGCCACTGACGAACCATCCCCAAGGACTGGTTGTTCAGGTTCAGGATCTTGACGGGAATGCTGTACTGCAAGCAGGTGGACAGCTCCTGGATGTTCATCTGGATGCTGCCTTCGCCGGTGACGCACACAACCAGCTCATCTGGATAATTCAGCTTGATGCCCATGGCAGCCGGGAAACCAAACCCCATGGTGCCGAGCCCACCAGAGTTGATCCACCGGTTGGGGCGATCAAATTTGTAATACTGGGCTGCGAACATCTGGTGCTGGCCAACATCCGAAGTCACATAGGCGTCGCCGCGGCTGACCCGATACAGCGCTTCAATCACCTCCTGGGGCTTCATCAATTTCGAATCATCCGTGCGGTACCGGCCGCCATGGCGCTTGCGCCACTCGTCAATTTGCGCCCACCAGCTCTTGAGCGCCGCCGGCTGGGCAGGGCCGTCACTGTCGCGCAACAGCGCCAACAACTCCCGCAGCACCGAATCGACAGGCCCCACGATCGGCACATCAGCGCGCACAGTTTTGGATATGGACGCAGGGTCCACATCAATGTGGATGATTTTGGCGTCAGGGCAAAACTTCGCGGTGTTGTTGGTGACCCGGTCATCGAAGCGGGCCCCAACGGCGAGAATCAAGTCAGCGTGGTGCATGGCCATGTTGGCCTCGTAGCTGCCATGCATGCCCAGCATGCCGAGGAACTGCGGGTCGGTTCCCGGATAGGCGCCGAGCCCCATCAGCGTATTGGTACAGGGATAGCCAAGCAGGCGCACGAGCTCGGTCAACAAACTGGAGGCGCCACCCAAAATGACCCCACCACCACTGTAGATGACGGGTTTCTCGGCCTGTAAAAGCAGGTCTGCCGCCTTGCGGATTTGCCCGGCATGCCCCCGCACCACCGGTGTGTACGAGCGCAGGCGAACTTCCTTGGGGTGGGTGTACGGGTATTTTTGGTCCGGCGCGGTCATGTCCTTGGGAATGTCCACCACCACTGGACCGGGTCGCCCGGTGCTCGCAATGTAGAACGCCTTTTTCAGCACCACCGGAATGTCCTCCGGCCGGCGGATCGAGAAGTTGTGCTTCACCACTGGCCGCGAGATGCCCATCATGTCTGTTTCTTGGAACGCATCCTCACCAATGAGTTGGGTGGCAACCTGCGCAGAGAGCACCACCATGGGGATGGAATCGGTAAACGCCGTGGCGATGCCGGTGATCGTGTTGGTTGCACCCGGCCCAGAGGTCACCAGCACCACGCCAGGCTTACCGGAAGCACGCGCGTAGCCATCCGCCATGTGGGTTGCGGCCTGTTCGTGCCGCACCAGCACATGCTTTACACGGTCCTGTCGAAACAGGGCATCGTAAATGTGAAGCGCCGCTCCCCCAGGGTATCCGTAGATGTACTCCACGCCTTCATCCTGGAGCAAACGGACGACCATTTCGGCACCTGAAAGGTAATCCACCTGTTGTACCTCACCATTGTTCGTCAAACCGCACACCCGCCCGAGCCACGACCGGCTGCAAGGCGGCTGCAAACCAGCAGGGCGCTGAAGCGCGGATCGCGCGCGGCAATGGCCACTGTTGTAGATCGTGCAGACAGACGCGGCGGGTAGCCACGACAGCAGGGATGTGGTCGGCATGCTTGAGCGCGGATCTGCGCTTTCGCAAGCCCAAAGCGGGGTGCAACCGCCTCTCTGCATCCCAACCAGAGGGAACCGGTAATTTTCTCTGATTGGCCCCCGATGTCAACCACTCTGGAATGCAAGCCCGGCTTTAGGGCAAGCCGGGTGCCCTCGCACACTCGCAAGCCCGGCAGCAACAACTGAATATTGGCGTATGCTTGTAGAGGGCGTGGGCCGCCCGGACGCGTCTGCGAGCACCGGAGGATCTTTAGTGAAGGCTTTGCTGTACTCAATTGTGGCCGCAAGCACGCTGGTGCTTATGAGCGGCCCAGCTCTGGCGGGCACGAAGTACTACTACCGTTGGGTCGATACTGAAGGTCAGGTTCACTATGGCGACCAACCTCCCGACGGATACCCCTACGAGCGCATGAACCGCAACCCGACAAACGCGCCAGCGAACTCGAGTCCTGCCCCAACCCCACAGGAAAGTGAGACCGACACCCCCCTGTCGAACGATGGCGATGCCAGCACCGGCACGACCGAGGCCGCCCTGCGCAATTGCGAGCAGGCACGCGCCGAACTGAAAATTCTGGAAGAGAACGCACGAATTCGCGAAGTCCAGCCAGATGGCTCGTCCCGGATACTCAGCCCAGAGGAAAAGCAGGCCCGCGTAGATCGGGCCCGCTCCATGGCAGCTGCGAACTGCGACGCCAACTAGCGCCGAGCCACCGCGTCCAATCAGGCCTTGGCCAAGGCATCGAAGGCGAGTGCACCGCCCTCATCCAAGTGCGCCCGCACCGTGTCACCGGGTACGAACTGCCCTGACAGCAAGGCCTCAGCCAGCGGATTCTCAAGCGATCGCTGAATCGCGCGGCGCAACGGTCGGGCCCCAAACACCGGGTCGAAGCCCACTTCTGCCAAGCGGTCCAGCACCGCATCTTCCACCTCCAGCCCCAGATCCCGTTCCGCCAGACGGCGGCGCAACTGGGCCAGCTGGATGTTGGCGATGGCGCGAATCTGGTCTCGCTCCAAGGGGTGGAATACCACCACTTCGTCGATGCGGTTGATGAACTCGGGGCGGAAGTGTTGGCCCACCACACCCATGACTGCATCCCGCATGTCGTTGTAGTTCGCCTCACCCGCCAGCGATTGGATCAAATCCGAACCGAGGTTCGAGGTCATCACCACCACCGTGTTGCGAAAGTCCACCGTCCGCCCCTGCCCGTCAGTGAGCCGACCATCGTCCAGCACCTGAAGCAGCACGTTGAACACATCGGGGTGCGCTTTTTCGACTTCATCCAGCAGCAACACCGAATAGGGCCGCCGTCGCACCGCTTCGGTGAGGTATCCGCCGGATTCATAGCCCACATAGCCGGGCGGCGCACCGATCAGACGGGCCACCGAGTGCTTTTCCATGAACTCCGACATGTCGATGCGGACCATGGCGTCCTCGGTGTCAAACAGAAAGTTCGCCAGAGACTTGCAGAGTTCGGTCTTGCCGACACCGGTCGGCCCCAGAAACAGGAAGGACCCATTGGGGCGGTTGGGATCGGAAAGCCCCGCACGCGCGCGCCGCACGGCGTCGGACACTGCCTTTACAGCCTCTGCCTGGCCGATGACGCGCTCGCCGATGGCCTCCTCCATCCGCAGCAGCTTGTCTCGCTCACCCTCGAGCATTTTCGAGACCGGGATGCCCGTCCATTTTGAAACCACTTCGGCGATCTCCTCTTCGCCGACGTGGTTGCGCAGCAGCGTCATCTCGGTCATCTCGGCCTGTGCTGCGATGTCCAGGCGGCGCTCGAGGTCTGGAATGGCACCATATTGCAGCTCGGACATGCGCGTCAGGTCGCCTGCGCGCCGCGCTGCCTCCAACTCCACCCGAGCCTTGTCGAGCTCCTCCTTGACCTGCTGGCTCCCCTGAACGGCGGCCTTCTCAGCCGTCCAAACTTCCTCAAGGTCAGCGTACTCACGCTCCATCTGCGCAATCTGGCCTTCCAGGTCGTCCAGTCGCTTGCGCGAGCCTTCGTCCGACTCTTTTTTGAGCGCCTCGCGCTCGATCTTGAGTTGCACCAGGCGCCGCTCAAGCCGGTCCAATTCCTCAGGTTTGGAATCAATTTCCATGCGGATGCGGCTGGCAGCCTCGTCGATAAGGTCAATCGCTTTATCGGGGAGCTGGCGGTCGGTGATGTAGCGTTGCGACAGCCGGGCCGCGGCAATGATGGCCGGGTCGGTGATTTCCACCCCGTGGTGAACCTCGTACCGCTCTTTCAGCCCCCGCAGAATCGCAATGGTGTCCTCCTCACTGGGCTCTTCAACCAGCACTTTCTGAAAGCGCCGCTCCAGGGCTGCGTCTTTTTCGATGTATTGACGGTATTCATCCAGCGTGGTGGCCCCGATGCAGTGCAACTCACCGCGCGCCAAGGCGGGCTTGAGCATGTTGCCAGCGTCCATGGACCCTTCGGCCTTACCAGCACCCACCACTGTGTGGATCTCGTCGATGAACAGAACCACCTGCCCTTCCGAACGGCCGATCTCATCAAGCACACCCTTGAGGCGCTCCTCGAATTCGCCGCGAAACTTGGCGCCGGCAATGAGCAAACCCATGTCCAACGACAGCAAGCGCTTGTGCTTGAGCCCTTCGGGCACTTCGCCATTGACGATGCGCTGCGCCAACCCTTCCACGATGGCGGTCTTCCCAACCCCGGGCTCGCCGATCAGAACCGGGTTGTTCTTGGTGCGGCGCTGCAACACCTGGATGGTGCGCCGAATTTCATCGTCGCGGCCAATGACCGGGTCCAGCTTGCCACTTTCGGCCTTCGCGGTGACATCCACTGTAAAGCGTTCCAGTGCCTGCCTGCGCTCCTCTGCTTCCGGATCCTCAACCGATTCGCCACCACGCAGGTGCTCAATGGCGCGGGTCAACGCTTCAGTGGACACCCCAGCTTCTTTGAACAGGGCAGCAAGCGGTCCGTCCACTGATGCAGCTGCCAGCAGCACCCACTCACTCGAGATGTACTGGTCGCCCCGCTGCTGGGCGAGCTTGTCGGCCAGGTTCAGCAGCCGCGCCAAATCAGGGGAGACCTGCACTTCCCCCGTGGGTTGACTGACCCGCGGCAGCCCCTCAAGCGCGCGGGTAAGGCCACTGCGGAAGCGATCGATGTCCAGCCCCGTCTGTCGCAGCAGCGGCAACACGCCCCCGCCCGGTTGATCCAGCAGCGCCACCATCAGGTGCACCGGCTCAATGTAGTTGTTGTCGCGGCCAACCGCGAGCGATTGCGCATCGGCCAAAGCGTGCTGCAATTTGGTGGTCAATCGATCCGCTCTCATCGTAACTTCTCCATCAATCCCGTGGCGGACCACTCGGCCGGCCATTCACATGACCCTATATGTGGGGGGGATTTTTTGCGGTTCAACCACCGGGTAAGGGGTCGCAGGCTACAACGATGGTGGGGTTGGCGGGCGAAGTGCGATTACCGAGGCAAAGCGCCCTGTGTGCCCGTCTCGCCGGTAGGAAAAGTACCGATTCCGGTCACAGTAGGTGCAGTTGTCGCCACCAGCGACATCGTGAACCCCCGCCCGTTTCAGGCGCAGGCGCGCGAGTCCATAGAGGTCACACAACCAGCGCCGGCCGGCCCGTTCGAAATGCGCGGTTACGCGCCGGTCTTCAGCAACAAAGGCTTCGCGCACCTCGTCGCCCACCTCGAAGTGGTGGGCTGCGATACCAGGGCCGAGACAGGCCATGAGTTCATCGCCAGGCACGGCAAGACGGTCGACAACTGCTTCCAGAACCCCGGCCAGCACACCCCGCCAGCCTGCATGGGCCAAAGCCGCGACCTGCCCGGACCGGTCACAAAAAAATACCGGCAAACAGTCGGCGGTGAGGACAGCGACCGCTCCGGGCTCGCGCAAGACCGCAGCGTCAGCAGTCGGGGGGGCGGTGGGGACAGCACCCGCGTCGAACACCTCGGCGCCGTGGACCTGGTGCAGAAACTGCGGAGGGGCGGGCAAGGCAAGGGCCTCCTGCAACAGCCTTCGGTTGTGTGCGACCCGGTCGTTGTGGTCACCGACCTGAAAGCTCATGTTGGCACCCGCAAACGGCCCCGTACTGTACCCTCCGCCGCGGGCCACCACCGCAGCGCGCACGGCACTCGGAGGGGCCCAGGGCAACTCGATCAGGTCAAGCGGACCCACTGCCTGCCTCCGCCTGCAGGTGCGCCAGCAATGCGCGCATGTCTTGGGGCAATGGGGACTTAAAGGCCATGGGTTCCAGCGTTTTGGGGTGGATCAAGTCCAGTTCGCTCGCGTGCAGCGCTTGGCGGTTGAACGCCCGCAGCACCGCGGCCAGGCTGGGGTTCGTATCCGCTGGGATCCGATTTCGTCCCCCGTACTGCGGGTCGCCGACCAACGGATGACCGATGCTCGCCAAGTGCACACGAATCTGATGGGTGCGGCCGGTTTCCAGGTGAACCTCAAGGTGCGCGAATCGCGCAAAGCGCTGGCACACCCTGTAGTGGGTTACCGCCGGTTTTCCCGAGGCACGTACCGCCATTCGCGTCCGCTCTCGTGGATCGCGGCCGATGGCTTGGTCCACAGTTCCGCCCACCAGCGGCACGCCGCCCACGACGCACTGGTAGCAGCGACGCACGCGCCGCTCGCTCAACTGTTCAACCAAGGCATGGTGGGCCGAGAGTGTCTTCGCGACCACCATCAGGCCAGTGGTGTCCTTGTCGAGCCGATGCACGATGCCGGCCCTCGGCACAGCGGACAACTCAGGTCGCAGATGCAACAGCCCGTTAACCAACGTTCCGCTGGGGTTGCCGGCACCGGGATGCACCACCAGCCCGGCAGGCTTGTCGACCACCAACAGCGCTTCATCCTCATAGCACAACCCAAAGGCAATGGGCTCCGCTGCAGGGACATCCCCAGACGGGGTTTCCGGCGGGGTCAGCGCCAAGGTCTCGCCACCGAGCAGTCGCGCTTTGGGTCGAGCGGTGCCGCCCTCTACACGCAACAGTCCGGACTCGATCCATTGTTTAAGCCGGGACCTTGAGTACTCCGGAAACAGTTCCGCGGCGGCCTGGTCAAGGCGCTGACCACCCATTTCGAGCGGAACCTGCACCGACAGAACTGGACTGACTAACGGCATTCGGTTGGTGTTTCCATGATTTTGCTGCGTTTGGACGCTGTGCTTAAATGACGCGCCGCGACTGCTTCCACGCCGCTGAGCCCCTGAATCTATGCCGCTGTTTCGCTTCAACATGCCGACCCTTTCCCACCTTCGCGGTCTCGCCATTGCATTGTCTGCGGCGGTGTTGCTGGCCGGGTGCGCCTCTTCAGACACCCAGCCCGAGCCCGACCTGACCGAGCGCGAGTACTACCTGCAGGCGCAAACCGCTCTGGACCGACGTGCATTTCAGGAAGCCATCGACGTCCTGCGTCAGCTGGAGGCTCGCTATCCGTTTGGCGCCTACGCCCAACAAGCCCAACTCGAACTGATTTACGCGCATTTTCGCAACTACGAACCGGAGCTTGCCGCCAGCATTGCAGAGCGATTCATTCGCCTGCACCCCCAGCACCCGGACGTCGACTACGCGTATTACATGAAAGGTCTGGCGAACTACGACAGCGACACTGGAGGTCTCAGCCGGTACCTCCCCCAGGATCCCGCCAAGCGTGACCCTGGCGCCGCGCGCCAGGCGTACCTGGATTTCACTGCGCTGACCCGGCGGTATCCACAAAGCCGCTACGCGGTTGACGCCCGCCAGCGCATGGTACATCTGCGCAACCGGCTGGCCCGACAGGAAATCCACGTCGCACGGTACTATTTTAAGCGCAATGCCAACCTTGCCGCTCTGAACCGTGGCCGTTACGTGGTTGAAAACCACCCCGAATCCCCCGCAGTCCCGGACGCACTCGCTGTGATGGTACACGCCTACCAGCGCATGGAACTGCCAAGTCTTGCCGAAGACAGCCTGCGGGTGCTGCGAGCCAGCTACCCTGGGCACCCAAGCCTTGAGCAAAAAGGGTTTAGCTTTCGTCTTGAGCTGGAAGCCAGTGGCGATCAGTCGGCAGAAGAGGAAGTGGCGCCGGCACCCCCGCCGTCTTTCCAAACGATCTCATCGGCGATGTCCCAGCCGGACGTGATGGGGTAGCGCCGGTCGCGCCCAAAGGCCCGCTGACTGACGCGCACCCCGATCGGCGCCTGCCTGCGTTTGTACTCATTGGTGTCCACCATGCGGATGACCCGGTGCACGACCTGGCGATCGTAGCCCTTGGCCACGATCACATCTGCGCTGCAGTCTTTCTCAATGTAAAGTTCCAAAATCGCATCCAGCAGGTCATACGGCGGCAGGCTGTCTTCGTCTCGTTGATCCGGCCGCAGCTCCGCGGAAGGCGGGCGGCTGATGACACGCTCGGGGATCACTGGGGCAATTTCGTTCCGGTAGCCGGCGAGGCGAAACACCATGGTCTTGGGGACATCCTTGAGCACGGCAAAGCCACCCACCAGGTCACCGTACAGGGTGCTGTACCCCACAGCCATCTCGCTCTTGTTGCCGGTACTCAAGACCATCGCGCCCTTTTTGTTGGAGATGGCCATGAGCAACACACCGCGGCAGCGCGCCTGCAGGTTCTCTTCAGTGGTGTCCGCGGACAATCCGGAAAACTCATCGGCAAGTCCCGCCATGAATGCGTCGAACATGGGCTCGATCGAGATCGTCCCGTAGCGCACACCGAGGGCCCGTGCCTCTGCCTCAGCGTCTTCAATGCTCATGTCCGATGTGTACCGAAACGGCATCATCACCGCCTCGACCCGCTCTGGACCGATGGCATCGGCCGCGATCGCAAGGGTCAGCGCCGAGTCGATCCCACCGGACAGCCCCACCACGATGCCCCGAAACCGGTTGCGCTCGACATAGTCTCGGACCCCCAATACCAAGGCGTCATACAGCGTGGCTTCAACACCCCGCTCCGCGGCACGGCTCAAACTCAAGATTTCGCAATGGCTGTTGCAGGCGATATCGACGGTGCCCACCGCAGTCTCGAAACTGGGCAGGGATACCCGGCACTCCCCGTGCCTGTCCATGACCATGGACCCTCCGTCGAAGACCAGCTCATCCTGGCCGCCCACCTGGTTGACGTACACGATGGGCAGGTTGTTCTCTACGGCCCGGAGGGCAAGCAACTCGCGTCGCTCCAGCTCCTTGTGCAGGTGAAACGGCGACGCGTTGAGGTTGAGCATCACCTGGGCGCCAGCGGCCGCGGCTTGTCGCACCGGGCCTTCGACCCACATGTCTTCACAAATGGTGATTCCTATGCGCACCCCATCGTGCTCATACACACAAGGGGAATCTCCGGCATCGAAGTACCGCATCTCATCGAACACCTGGTAGTTCGGCAGCTTCTGCTTTTTGTAGCGGGCCACGCAGACGCCATCGCGGTACACCGCGGCCATGTTGTAGCGTTTGCCGGCCTCACTGAAAGGAAAACCCACGACGAGGTCCACACCCCGGCAGGCGGGCTCCTGCCCAGAAAACACCTGCAACCGCTCAAGCGCAGCCTCGACCCGCAGCTGCATCGAAGCGCGCAGCAGCAGATCTTCCGGTGGATAACCGCTCAAGGTCAGTTCGGGGAACACCACGACCTGGGCACCGATCTCCTGTGAGCGCCGGGCGATCGCCATCACCTGCTCGGTATTGCCGCGGATATCGCCCACCAGCGTGTTGATTTGGGCCATTGCCACCCGCAGAGTTTTTGGCATGAGGTCGCTCCTCGTCCGACCGGGCTGGCACAACGCAGCCAGCATGATTTATTGTAAAGAGTCTCGCCCTGGCGCGAAATTTACCATGCGGCCTTGCTGGGGCCTCACCAGGCTACAAAGTCTTCATGCTCGTTCGCTTGCTCCTCTTCGTTGTTTTATGCATCGCACTGGCATGGGCGTGGCGCGGTGTGCAACGCAGTCGGCGCGCCCGCCGAATCGAGTCGCACACAACCGAAACTGTGCGGTGCGCCCAGTGCGCCCTGCACGTTCCACGCAGCGCCGCCATTCGCGCCGAGCAGCACTGGTTTTGCACCCCCGGTCACCGTGACCAATACCTCGAATCCCACTGACACCACACCCGCAGCCCCTGACGCGACCGCACTGAGCCGACGGCTGAACCAGCGCATCATGCGCGTGTACGACTTTTACCGGATCGTGCTGGCGGTCGTGCTGGCGCTGACCATCCTCGGCGATTTGAGCGTTCGGGAAGTCGGCATGACCGCGCCAATGCTGTTCCTTGGCATCGCACTGCTGTACCTCGCCGGCGCCCTCTTCGTTCCGCTGGTCAACCGCCCTTCACAAGACCCGACAACTTTGCTGCGGGGATTCGTTTTTTTGTCGCTGGACACCCTGGTCATCAGCACCCTGATGACGGTGAGCGGTGGCGTGGCGAGTGGGCTCGGAACCCTCAACCTGATCACCGTCGCCAGCGGCAACATGATCTGGAGCGGGCGGATCGGTCAACTGCTGGCCGCCATTGCCACCCTGGAAGTCATGGCCGCGGAGATTTACCTGCACTGGGCGGGCGGTGACACCCAAAGTGCTGACTTTTTTCAGGCCGGGATTCTCGGCGCGCTTTACTTCATCACTGCGCTGACCATGCAGTACCTGACGCAACGCATTCGCAGCAGCGATGTGCTCACGGCCCAACAGGCGCGCGACATCGCCGACCTACAGAGCCTGAACCAATCGATTGTGCAGCGCATGCGCACCGGCATTCTGGTGATCGATGCCCAAGGACAGGTCAGAACCATCAACCAAGCCGCCGCCGCCTGGCTGCAAGTCCCTGTCGACTCGCCCCCCCCGGTACCCCACTTCGCTCCAGCTTTGTGGGAGCGCTTTCGCACGTGGCAATCCGCGCCACAGCGCCAGCCGGCCAACCTCGCGGCCCAGCACGGCGCTCCCGAACTGGAGGTGAACTTTGCCCCGTTGGGTGACGACCCGAGCGCTGACGTATTGGTGTTTTTGGAAGACCACGCGCTGCTCGCCCAGCAGGCACAGCACCTCAAACTGGCATCACTCGGTCGCCTGAGCGCAAGCATCGCGCACGAAATCCGCAACCCACTGAGTGCCGTCAGCCACGCCGCCCAATTGATCGCTGACGCCCCCGAACGCAACAACCTCGACCGCCTGACGCACATCATCGTCACCAACTGCGAGCGCATGAACGCGATCATCGAAAGCGTCCTGAGTCTGTCACGCCGGTCGCCGCCCCACCCCCAGAACCTTGCACTGCGCAGGTGGCTCGAGGAATTCGTGGCGGACTACCGGGAGCAGATCGATCCCGACGCGGAGCTGCCCATCCAAGTCGAGCCCGACGACGCCCACGTGAATGTGGACCCCAGCCAGTTGCGCCAGGTGCTCACCAACCTGGTTGACAACGGGCTGCGCTACAGCCGCAGCAACCACTCATCTGAGCGCGTGTCCCTCAAAGCGGGTATCGACGCCCGACTGCAACTGCCCTATCTTGAAGTTTCGGATACAGGACCCGGGGTGGCCGCCGATGCACTGCACTCCCTCTTCGAGCCCTTTCACACCACCGAACACAGTGGCACTGGTCTCGGCCTTTTCCTTGCCAGAGAACTGTGCCAGGCCAACCAGGCCCACCTGCAGTACCAACCCAGCGCTGGGGGCGGGGCCTGCTTTCGTATCACATTCAGTCATCCCGACAGGTACAGGGGCACCACAGCGGGCACGAGACACTGACAATGGCCGACGTCAAAACCGATAAACGCGTTCTGATCGTTGACGACGAACCAGACCTCCGCGAACTGGTGGCGGTGACGCTGTCGCAGATGGGACTGCGCTGCTTCGGTGCCGAGAACCTGGTCGAAGCGCGGGAATTGATTCTCAAGGAGCACTTCGACCTGTGCCTGACCGACCTGCGCCTGCCGGACGGCGACGGCATCCAAGTGGTTGAAACCATCCAACAGCACCAGCCCGACACAGCGGTGGCGGTCATCACTGCCTACGGCAACATGGACAGTGCGATATCCGCGCTGAAGGCTGGGGCTTTTGACTTTCTCTCGAAGCCGGTGCAGTTGCAGCAACTGCGTGACCTGGTGTCCCAAGCCCTTGAACTGTCGAAGCTGACAGGCAACGGCCACGCCGATTTGGCAGTGCGCCGGCTGATTGGCGACGCGCCGGTGATTCGTGAGCTGCGCCAACAGATTCAAAAACTGGCCCGCAGCCAAGCCCCAATCCACATCCACGGAGAGTCCGGGACCGGCAAGGAGGTGGTCGCGCATTTGCTACATGACCTTGGCCCCCGAGCCGAGGGCCCCTTCGTACCGGTCAACTGTGGGGCCATTCCAACCGAGTTGATGGAAAGCGAGTTCTTTGGCCACAAAAAAGGCAGTTTTAGCGGGGCTGTCGAAGACAAGCCCGGCCTGTTCGCCGCCGCCCAGGGCGGCACCTTGTTTCTGGATGA
>DHQM01000064.1:15642-15809 GCA_002408105.1 Gammaproteobacteria bacterium UBA5338
ACCTTGTTTCTGGATGAGGTGGCTGACCTGCCCTTGGCCATGCAGGTGAAGCTGTTGCGGGCGATTCAGGAAAAAAAGGTGCGACCGGTTGGAGCGCACCAGGAAACCCCCATCGACGCGCGCATCCTGAGCGCGACCCACCAGGACCTGAGGCGCAACGTCGAGCA
>DHQM01000140.1:0-343 GCA_002408105.1 Gammaproteobacteria bacterium UBA5338
AGATGATGGACGCGTACGCGTCTGTTGGGATGCCCGTTGGATACAACCACTGGTCGTTCGGCAAGCAGTTTGTGGCCGTGGAGCAAAGCTATCGCCGTGGCGCCATGGGTCTGGCCTATGAAATTGTGATCAACTCCAACCCTTGCATCGCCTACCTGATGGAAGAAAACACCATCACCATGCAGGCACTGGTCATCGCCCACGCATGCTTCGGGCACAATTCGTTCTTTAAGGGCAACTACCTTTTCAAGACCTGGACCGACGCCGGATCCATTATCGATTACCTGGTGTTCGCAAAGGACTACGTGCGCCGCTGTGAGCAGCGCCACGGGGTTGCTGAGGT
>DHQM01000140.1:572-7196 GCA_002408105.1 Gammaproteobacteria bacterium UBA5338
TCCGAAGAACGCAGGCGTCAGGTGGAGCGTGAGGCCTATCTACAACAACAGGTCAATGAACTCTGGCGCACGATTCCACGCGCTGCCGGTGCCGGCCAAGCCAAACGGACCCACCTGTATCCAGAGTCCCCGCAAGAAAATCTGCTGTATTTCATTGAAAAAAATGCACCACTACTGCAACCCTGGCAGCGTGAATTGGTCCGAATCGTGCGCAAAATGGCACAGTATTTTTACCCCCAGCGCCAGACTCAGGTCATGAACGAGGGGTGGGCAACGTTCTGGCACTACACCCTGCTCAACCACCTGTATGACGCCGGCCAGGTCACCGACGGGTTCATGTTCGAGTTTTTGCAGTCACACACCAATGTCGTGGCACAACCCGAGTTCGACTCGCCCTACTACAACGGGATCAATCCGTATGCGCTCGGCTTCGCAATGTTCCAGGACATCCGCCGAATCTGTGAGTCACCCACGCCTGAGGACCAGCGTTGGTTTCCTGAATTCGCCGGCAGCAACTGGCTCGACACCGTGCACTTTGCCATGGAGAATTTCAAAGATGAAAGCTTCGTTCTTCAGTTTCTGTCACCCAACCTGATTCGCAAGTTCAAGCTGTTTTCCGTGCTCGACGACGACAGCCGGCCCGAACTCGAAATCAATGCGATTCACGACGAACACGGCTACCGGGTGGTGCGCGAGTTACTCGCCAGCCAATACAACCTCAGCCACAACGAACCCAACGTCCAAATCACCAAGGTCGACGTCGAAGGCGACCGATCCATTTCCTTGCAGCACATCCAGCAAGACCGCCGCCCGCTTGGTGACAGCGTCGATGAGATGCTGCGCCATTTGCATCGCCTCTGGCAGTTCGATGTCCACCTCGATTCCGTGCAGGGTGATCGGGTGACCGAAAGCTACCACTGCCCACCGCAGCAAGCTGCGTCGCCCGCCAACCTGCTGCGGTCTTTCTCGTTTCTGACCTAGACCGCGGCAAGCCGCCAGCGGCTCATTGAGTCCGGTATACTCACGCACCGACACACCAGCCCAATGCGGCCATGGGCGCTGGCCATCCACTCAACGCGCTGACCCGCAGTCCAGCCGCTACTTGTCTGATCATGCCCACGCGCTTCATTCCAACCGCTGCATTGTTCATCTCGATCGGCACCGCCGCCTTTGTCATCTCTGCGCTGGTGCGGATCCCCGCTACCTGGGCGGTTCAACAGGCCCCCTGGGCCCAGCTTCGCTTGGTCGGAGCGACCGGCACCCTGTGGAATGGGGAAGCAGAAATCGTCGACGCCAGCCCCATCCCCAGTCGACTGCTGTGGAGGCTGTACCCCACAGGGTGGTTCAGCTCCGAGGCTGCGGTGGCCGAGTTGCGCCTTGAGGACGGCCAGGGCACAGCCCTCAAGGCCACCTTGACGGACCTTCGGGCCACTGGACTTAGCGGGCACGCCCGAGGGCAGTTCGCCGGCGCCCGGCTGACCGGCGTGCTCAGCGCCTGGGGCGCGCGCATTGACGGGCTGTTCACCGCGGATGGAGCGGTGCAGTTCACCGTGCGCCAGGGCGGATTGCACAGCGCCGAAGGGCAGCTGCGCTGGACGGGCGGTCACCTGAGCCACCATGATGGACGCAACTGGCAGCGCTTTCCGTTGCCGCCACTGCGCGCCGAAGCGTCCACAGTCAATCACACAGTGCGGGTTCAAGTCCGTCCCCAGGATGGCGAGTCACTATTGCTCGAGGCCACAATCACGCCAGAGCAGCAGCTCTCGCTGCAAGTGCAGCCTGCCCTGCAACGCTTGCTGGGCTTGCCCAGCACCCGGGCACCGTTGACCTTGCGGATGCAACTTGGCACCTAGCCACCCCAGCCCGAAAGGCCGCGCCCCCATGACCCCGCTGCAGCGACACATCTCCCCTCGCACCCTGTGGTACCTGCTGATCGCGCTCCTGATCGCGCTGGCCGGGACCCAGGCCGCGAAGCTGTTTTGGCTGCTCTACGCGCCTCCTTTGGACCGCCCGACTGCCTCCGCGCAGATGCAACAGGGTCAGCCCGTCGCAGCACCCGAGCGCGCCATCGAACCGCTGCTCGGCGCCAGGCTCTTCGGCACCCCGACCGACAGCGCGCGGGTCATACCCGAACCGGAAACCGTGGATGCGCCCGAAACCTCCCTCAAACTGGTGCTGCAGGGCATCGTTGAAGCTGACGACGCCGATGCATCCATTGCCCTGATCGCCGAGCCCCGTGGCGCCACTCAGATCTACCGGGCGGGTGACGAACTGCCAGGCAACGCGGCCGTACACCGCATTCAGGCGTACCAGGTGCTGATCCGTCGGGCCGGGCGCATTGAATCACTGCGCTTTGCGGAAGACGACAGCGCGCCGCTGTACGAGCGCACCGCGGACCCGACGCAAGCCATGCCGGTCGCCAGCCCGCGGCTGTTTGTCGACGCCATCCGCGACCAGTACCAACAGGACCCGACCGGGACCTTGGGTCGATTTGGATTGGTGCGCCGATCAAACGGCGCGGCCGAAGTCGGCCCTGGGAACCGCAGCCAGCTGTTGCGCCAGATCGGTCTGCAACCGGGTGACCGCATCTACGCGGTCAACGGGTTCAACCTTGAGGATTTCGACGAGAACCCAGCCCTGCTGAGTGGGCTACTCACGCAGGAGCAACTGCGCGTGGACCTGGAGCGCAATGGCACGCGACTCGACCTGGAGGTGCCTCTGCCCTAGTGCGCCCCCGCCCCGGTCGGTGGCCAGGTGGGCTGCATTCACTAAACTGTGAAATACATCTTGGTATGATGGACCGTTTACATCCAGGCCACCGACCCGCCTCTTTCATTCACCTTTGATTGACCACCGCTGACCACTGCATGCCACAACGCACACACGCCTTGCTGTTTGGGACACTCCTGCTCCTACTGGGTTTGGGCTCACCCACCGTCCACGCCGAACCTCCAAGCGGGCAAGCCATCCGGCTCAACCTTGTGGATGCCGACATCAAGTCCGTGATCAAGACCGTGTCGGAAATCACGGGATACAATTTTCTCGTCGACCCTAGGGTCAAGGGGCAGGTTACGGTCACCTCTGCAGCACCACTGGCTCCGGAGGCGGTGTACGACGTGTTTTTGTCGATTTTGCAGGTGCACGGTTTTACTGCCATCGACGCCGGCGATGTCATCAAGATCGTGCCGCAGATCGACGCCAAGCAGCTGCCGATCCCGAGCTACTCAGCGCGCCTTGGTGCCGACCGAATGGTGACCCAGGTGATGCGTCTCAACCATGTGTCGGCGGCCAAGCTGATTCCGGTGCTCAGGCCCCTGATACCCAAGGAAGGCCACCTGGCTGCCTATGTGCCCGCAAACGTGCTGATACTTTCTGACAGCGCCGCCAACATCCACCGTTTGCGGGGCATCATCGAATCCATCGACTTGCCCATCAGCAACTCGATTGAAATCGTCACCCTCGAGAAAGCAAGCGCAGTCAAGGTGGCGGAGGTACTCAAATCCATTCTTCCCAAGGCCGAGGCTGGCCAGGAAATTCACATTGTGGCCGATGAGCGCAGCAACAGCCTGCTGCTGAGCGGTGAAGCTTCTGAACGGCTGAACCTGCGCTCCATTATCCAGCAGCTCGACAGCCCCATCGAAGCCAGGTCGAACCAAAAGGTACTGTACCTGCAATACGCCAAGGCGGCCGATCTGGCCCCAATTCTCAACAACCTCATCACGGCCCAGCAGCAGTCGCCAGCCAGTGGTGGCGGGCGGCCGGAAACCCAAATCAATATTGAGGCTGACGACGCAACCAACTCACTGATCGTGGTGGGGGACCAAGAACAGTTCGAGGGCATCCGCGCGACGGTTGCAGCACTGGACATTCGCCGTGCCCAGGTGCTTGTCGAGGCGATCATCGTGGAAATGTCCCGCGAGCGCACCAACGACCTTGGCGTCCAATGGGGCGGGCTCGGTGGCAATGAGGATGGTGGGGCTGCAGCAGCAGCGAACTTTTTCTCAGCCAATGGGCTCGGCATCGGCACGGTGGTCACCAGCATTCTTGCGGACGCGATTCCGCCGATCGGGGACGGCTTCACCGCATTGGCTGGAACCGACAACTTTGCCCTCATGATGCGGGCACTGAACTCCAACGCGGACAACAACATCCTATCGACGCCCAGCATCCTGACGCTGGACAACCAGGAAGCCGAAATCGTGGTGGGCCAGAACGTGCCGTTCGTCACTGGGGCGTACACCCAGAATGGAGACAACGCCAGCAACCCCTTTCAAACCATTGAGCGCCAGGATGTCGGTCTCACCCTTCGCGTCACTCCACAGATCAACGAAGGCGACACCATCCAGCTCAAGATCGCTCAGGAAATTTCCAGCATCGCATCCACCACAGCAAGCGCCGCCGATCTCATCACCAACAAGCGCTCGCTTGACACCACAGTGCTGGTGGATGACGGCCAAATGGTGGCCCTTGGCGGACTCGTTGACGATCAGGTCACCGAGTCCGAACAGCGGGTGCCTGTCCTGAGCCGAATACCCGCGGTTGGACGGCTGTTCCGCAGTCGCCAAACCTCGACCACCAAACGCACACTGATGGTGTTCCTGAGGCCACGCATCCTGCGCAGCGCAGCGGACAACACTGCGGTCACACAGGAGAGCTATGAACTCATCCGGGGCCACCAATTGCGCCTGATCGAACAGTCCGAGTCCACCACCGACCTACCGGTCCTGAAGCCATGGCAGCCGCACTCGAATCCAGAACTGGCGCCGAACCCGACGACACCGACGCCCTAGACCCGACCCCGAGACGGCCGCGGATTCCCTTCGCGTACTGTCGCCGGCAAGGGGTATTGGTGCATGAGGCGCAAGCGGACCACACCGAGCTGTGGTTTCTTGACAGCACCGATCCGATGGCGCTTTCGGAGGTCCTTCGTACGCTCGGTTCCAGGCCCCGGCTGGTCAAGGTCGATGCCCGCCGGTTCGAAGCCGAACTGCGCGAGCAGCAGCACTCCGAGTCGGCCCACGCAATGCAGGAAATGGAGGGGATCGACGCGGACGAGGGCCTGACCGACCTCGCCGAACTGATTCCCGAGCCCGAAGACCTGATGGAGAGCGCCGACGACGCCCCCATCATTCGTCTCATCAATGCCGTGTTGACCGAAGCTGTCAAGGAGCACGCGTCGGACGTGCACATTGAGCCCTTCGAAGACCGCCTGCGGGTGCGGTTTCGGGTCGACGGCGTGCTGCGTGAGGTGCTGGCCCCAAAAAGGGCCCTGGCGCCGCTCGTGGTCTCTCGGATCAAAGTGATGGCCAAGCTCGACATCGCCGAAAAGCGCTTGCCACAAGACGGGCGCATTTCATTGCGGGTTGCTGGTCGCGCGGTGGATTTGCGCGTTTCCACACTACCCAGTGGCCATGGCGAGCGGGTGGTCATGCGGCTGCTCGACAAGCACAGCGAACGCTTCGAGTTCAGCCGGCTGGGCCTCGATGCCAACGACACCGCGCGGTTGAAGCAGCTCATCCGCCGGCCTCATGGAATCCTGCTGGTCACAGGACCCACAGGGTCAGGGAAGACCACCACGCTCTACACGGCCCTCACGCTCTTGAACGAGCAGTCCCGCAGCATCATGACCATTGAGGACCCCATCGAATACTTCCTGGACGGCATCAGCCAGACTGCGGTGAACCCGCGCATCGACATGAGCTTCGCCCGCGGCTTGCGGGCCATCCTGCGACAAGACCCAGACGTGGTCATGGTGGGTGAAATCCGTGACCTAGAAACCGCGCGCATCGGCGTGCAGTCCAGTCTGACCGGCCACCTGGTGCTCTCCACGCTGCACACCAACACGGCAGTGGGCGCCGTTACCCGCCTGGCGGACATGGGCATCGAACCCTTTTTGTTGGCCTCCAGCCTCAACGGGGTGTTGGCCCAGCGCCTGGTGCGCCGCCTGTGCACCGACTGCGCCGAAGCCTACGAAGCGGACGCCGCAACCCTCGCTGCATTGGACCAGCCGACCGCCGACACACCGGTCACACTGTATCGGGCCGCCGGCTGCGAGCAGTGCCACCACAGCGGCTACCGCGGTCGGGTCGGCATTTTCGAGCTGATCGAAATCGACGAGGCCCTGCGCGAAGCCATTCACGACGGCGCCAACGAGCAGCAGCTGGAGCGGTTGGCGCGCCGCCAGGGGATCAGCATCCGCGAAGCCGGCAACCGGTTGGCAGTCGATGGCGTGACCACCGTCGATGAAGTGGTGCGTGTCACCCGCGAAGCCTGATGCCCGCCTTCCAATACCAAGCCCTGGACGCCAACGGCCGCCGCCAGCGGGGCATTGAACAGGGCGACCACCCCCGCCAGGTTCGTCAGCAACTGCGCAAACGCGGCTGGATCCCACTTGAAGTCGCCGAGATCCATCAGCGCAACAAGCAGCGCAGTCCAAGGCTCGGCCAACGCAGGACCCGCCTCTCGGCATCTGAGTTGGCCTTGGCCACCCGGCAGCTCGCCACCATGCTGCGGGCGGCCCTGCCGGTGGAGGAATCCCTCCAAGCGGTGGCCGAGCAAAGCGAGACGGCGCGCGTCAAGCGTGTGTTCGCGGCCGCCCGCGCCCAGGTCGTGGCAGGCAATACA
>DHQM01000140.1:7452-16763 GCA_002408105.1 Gammaproteobacteria bacterium UBA5338
ACAGTGGCGGCCGGAGAGCAGTCCGGCGACCTGGCCGCGGTCTTGGAGCGCCTGGCCGACCACACCGAGCACAACCAGGAGTTCCGCCAGCAGCTCACCACTGCGCTGGTCTACCCCATCATCCTGGCTGTTGTTGCCGCGGGCGTCATCGTCGCTCTGCTCACCTACGTGGTGCCGCAGGTGGTGGATGTCTTCGCCAGCATTGATCAGGAGTTGCCAGGCCTCACGCGGGGTCTGATTGCCACCAGCGACTTTTTGAGTGCCCAGGGGGTGTGGCTGCTGGTGGCACTCGTCTCTGTGGTGGTGCTGTTTCGGTGGGCGCTGCGCAAGCCGGGGTTCCGACGGCGGTTTGATCGAGCGCTGCTCGCCACGCCAGGGATCCGCAAGTTGGTGCGCTCGGCCAACAGCGCCCGGTTTTGCCGCACCCTTGCGACCCTGATTTCCGCCGGCGTTTCCATGCTCGAAGCGCTTGCCATCAGCGCCCAGGTGGTGCGCAGTGTGCCGATTGGCGAAGCCATCGGTCAGGCCAGCGCCCAAGTCCGCGAGGGCGCGAGCCTGTCGCGGTCGCTGGCGGCCAGCAGCTACCTGCCGCCCTTGACCGTGCACCTCATCGCCAGTGGCGAGTCCAGCGGACGGCTCGGAGAAATGCTCGAACGGGCCGCGAATGCCCAGGAGAAAGAACTGCAAGCCTTTATCAGCACCTTTCTGAGCCTGCTTGAACCCCTGATGATCCTGGTCATGGGCGGACTGGTGCTGGTGATCGTGTTGGCCATCATGTTGCCGATTTTCAACCTCAACCAACTGGTCGCTTGAACAGCCGGGCCACCCGGCACGCGCGACGGACCCAACGGAGTTCCCTTATGCAACAGCCACGACAAGCCGGATTCACGCTGATCGAGATCATGGTGGTGGTGGTCATACTCGGCATCCTGGCGGCCGTTGTGGTGCCTCGGATCATGGACCGGCCAGACACCGCGCGGGTCACCAAAGCGCGCCAGGACCTGCGTGCGCTCGAGAGTGCGCTGAACCTCTACAAGCTCGACAACTTCGTCTACCCCACCACGGAACAAGGGCTCGAGGCACTGGTCACCGAACCCGACACCGCTCCCGCCCCCTCCAATTGGAGCAGTGGCGGATACATCGACCGGGTCCCGAAGGACCCCTGGGGTCGGGAGTACTTCTACCTGAGCCCTGGAGCAAACGGGGCAATCGACCTGTATAGCCTGGGTGCCGATGGACAGGAAGGTGGTGACGGCATCAACGCCGACATCGGCAACTGGAACCTGGACCAGTAGGCACGGGAATTCTGTGCGCGACAATGCCAACCCAGGGCCCCACTCAGACCCATCGGCCAGGCGCCAGGACCAACCACCGGCAGGCGGGCTTCACGCTGCTGGAGGTGCTGGTGGTGCTGGTCATTTTCGGCGTGCTGGTGGCCGGACTTAACCTGACCCTTTCTCCCAATACACCCGAAATCGAAGTTCGAGACCAGCTCGACCGCGTCGCAGCGCTGTTTGAACACACGCGAAACACCGCCGTACTCACCGGTGAACTGTACGCCTGGCAGTTACAGCACGGAGGCTATCGGTTTCTCACCCTGACCGACGACGGTTGGACGCCCATGACCGACAACGCCATCTGGAGACCGCGCACCCTTCCCGACTGGGTGCAGGCAGAACTCTGGGTCGAGGGTGAGCCGGCAGACCTCGC
Source organism: Gammaproteobacteria bacterium UBA5338 (assembly GCA_002408105.1). Lineage (GTDB taxonomy): Bacteria > Pseudomonadota > Gammaproteobacteria > Pseudomonadales > UBA5862 > UBA5862. The sequence goes on from DHQM01000140.1 coordinate 9,163, forward strand.
GGCCAGCACCCCGGTTCCCCAGGTGCTGTTTGTCCCGAGTGGGGAAATGAGCGCATTCGAACTGCGCTTGCGCCACCCGTTCAACGGCACCTCCGGTACTCTCACCGGAACTGCACTGGGACAACTCCAGGGGCCCACGCTGGAGGTTGCACCACGGTGATTGGCCCACTGCCCGACCGTCCCCGATGCGACCGCCCAAGGATCGATCGCGGTTTTACGCTGCTTGAGGTTGTGGTTGCGCTGGCGGTGATCGCCCTCGCGATGACGGCCCTGATGCGTGCCGGCAACCAACAGGTGCTGGTTGCTCAACGGGTCGAAGCCCGCGTGGTGGCCAACTGGGTGCTGCTCAACGAAGCTGCACGGCTGCGAACTGCTGGAACCTGGCCCGCCACCGGGCGCGACCAGGGAGAGGCCGACATGCTGGAACGCACCTGGTATTGGCGCAGCGAGACCCAGCCAACCCCAGCACCCAATGTACGCCACACCCACATTGAGGTCTTCTCGGACCCCGAACGCACCACCCGGGAAGGGGACTTGGACCTGTACCTGGGCCGGCACCCGTGACCCGCCGAGCCGCCCCAGTGCCAGGGCGCAGTGCAGGCTTTACACTGCTGGAGTTGCTGATTGCCACCGCCTTGCTCGCACTGGTCTCCGCCATGGCCTACGGCGGCCTCAACAGCCTGTTGCGCAGCAATGAACAGGTGGAGCAGCGCCTGGCCCGGTTCGAAGCCCTTCGCTTCGCCATCAACCAACTGACGACGGACCTGCAGCAGGCGGTACTGCGCCCCGTAAACGACCCGCTGGGGCAGGTCGAACCCGCGCTCGTCGTGGACCCACAAGACCTGCACCGCTTCGATTTCACCCACCTGGGCTGGCTCAACCCGCTGGGACGCACCCGCGGTACGGCCCAGCGGGTCAGCTATCGCCTGGAGGGCACCGACTGGGTTCGGATCCGGTGGTTGGTGCTGGACGCACAAGACGATGGTGCCGCAGTGCGCGATACGGTGCTTGCGGGCGTTGATCGGTTTGAAGTTCGGGTGCTCGACTTCAACAACACATGGCACCGGTCCTGGCCGCTTCCGCAGATGCCGCCAGACGCCCTCCCCAAAGTGGTCGAAGTGACCCTGCTGTTGCCCGACCTTGGCGAAATCACCCGGCTGGTGGAGCTGCCGCGATGAGGATCGGATCGAATCCTCGCCAAGGCGGCATCGCCCTGGTTACAGCGCTGTTGATCGTTGCCTTGGCGAGTTTGGTGGCCGTGCGCCTGTTTCACGCCCAGCAGTTGCAGGTGCGCAGCGCAACCAATCAGGTGCTGGCAGAGCAAGGGCTCCAGCACTTTCGTAGCGCAGAGGCCTGGCTCAAGGAGGTGTTGCGCCAGGATGCGCAGGACAACACCACCGACCACCGCAGTGACCTGTGGGGCACCGAAGTCCCCATCGTACAGGTGCCCCAGGGCGGCTTTGTTCCCAGAGTCGAAGACCTGCAGGGCCGAATCAACCTCAACAACCTGGTCACCGGCAGTGCAGCCAACACAACCCAGGTCGACCTCTTCCAACGTCTGCTGGGCGCACTCAACCTGGACCCAAACCTGGCGTTCGCCGTGGTTGACTGGATCGATCCCGATGGACTGCCGAGCGGCGTCTACGGCGTGGAAGACGGCGAATACCGGTTGCGCGTGCCCAGCTACCGGGCCGCCAACCGCCCCCTGACCAGCACCGAGGAGCTGGCCGCCATCGCAGGCTTTGATACCGAGGTCCGCCAGCGCCTGGCGCCCCACATCGCCGCGCTGCCAGCGCCTCCGTCGGTCAACGCCGGACGGCACAGCGGTCCGGCTGCGACCACCCTGATCAACGTCAATACCGCATCGGAACCGGTGCTGCGCAGCCTTTCCCCGGTGATGATGACCTTGGACCTCGGCTTGCTCATCGAGCAACGCGATGTCGAAAACGGCTTTGATACAGTCAACGCGTTCATGACCACCCTCGACCGACTCTATCCACAAACACCGCCGGTCAGCCAAAGCCTTGATTCTCAGTTGCTGGACGTGGCGAGCAGCTACTTCCTGTTTCAGTTCGATGGCCAGGTGGAACAGGTGCGGCTGCGCTATCATAGCTTGCTGTACCGCGACGGCAGTCGCCAAACCCTGACCCTCAGCCGTGCCCGGGGACTCTAGGCCGATGCCCGTTACGATCTACGTCAAACTGAGCGCTGATCCAAACGCCGACACCCCCCTGCAGTGGTGGCAAGTCGAAAGCGGCAGTGCATGCAAGGTGCTCAATCGGGGCCACAGCACCCTGAAGGACCTGGTCGCAGACCACCGCAACACCAGCTGGTGTGGGATGTGCCCGGCCGACCGGGTGCTCATCACTCAGGTTCAGCTGCCAACAGCCAACCGCCGCCAACGTCACCAGGCAGCGCCTTACCTGCTTGAAGACCTCGTGGCAGGCGATTTGGAGCGCCAACACTTTGCCCTCGGTCCGGCCCAAGACGGTACAACGCCGGTTGCAGTTGTAGAGGAACAATGGCTCCGCGACTGGCTGGAGACATTCAGCGACTTGGGTGTTCGCCCGACCCGCATGATCTCGATTGCGGAATTGATCCCGCCTCCAGCCGATGATGAGTGGCGGCTGTGGCTGGACGGAGCACTCGCGGTGCTGCGCACGCCGGCACCCCCCCAAACACTGGTGTGCCCCACAGAACACCTTGGCGTTTTCCTCGACCAGTGCTGGCACCGCAGCGCAGCCACACCGGTCCGCATTCAAGTTCACGGTGAAACCAGCAACCTGGCCCCCTTCGAAGGCGGGTCCGCTGCCAGCGCACCCTTGGAGGTGCACCCTGAGGAAGACCTGGTCGTTGCAGGCCTCAGTGCCGGACGCAGCCAGTCTGCGGTCAACCTGCTGCAAGGGCGCTTTGCCCCCACGGCCAGTTGGCGCGCCTACCGGACGTTCATCGCGAGCGCCGCATGCATTGCTGCACTCTGTGCTGGCCTCTACAGCGCGCAGCTGCTCGTGACCGAACACCAGCTGAGCGAGCAGCTCAGCCGCATCCAGCAAGCGCAGCACCAAATCTTGCGCGCCACCTTCCCCGAAGTTCAGCGGGTGGTTTCGCCACGCACCCAGATGCGCAATCAACTGGCCCGGTTGCACAACGCCCAGGGGCAGGGCATGGACTTTTTATTGCTCGGCACCCAGGTCGCGCCTGTGCTCGACCGGTTCGACGAAGTGGAGGTACAGCAACTGCGCTACACCGGCGGTCAATTGGAGATTGGCTTTCGTGGCCGGGATCTCGGCGGAATCGAAACCCTGAAACGCGAGATCGAAGCGCTGGGCCTCGGGGTGGAGGTGCTGTCGGTCGTCAGCGAAGCGGCGCACGTAGACGCCCGCTTTCGCATCACAGCGGAGCAAGCCTCGTGATTGACTGGATCAATTCCCTCGCACCCCGGGAGCGCTGGATGCTGGCTTTCGCGGGCATGGTCGCGCCTGCGTTGCTGCTTTGGGCCCTCTGGTGGGCACCTTTACATGACCGCATCAATGCCACCCGAGAGCGCATCGTCACGGCGGAAGAAGACTTGCGGTGGATGCGTACCCAGGCCGGCCGGGCCGCAGCGCTGCGCGGCACCCAGCGCACCACCGCGGCTCCAGCCGGCACCGGCTTTTTGACCGCCATCGAGCGCGCCTCTAAAGACAACGGCGTGCAGCTCAACCAGGTGCGCCCAAACGGCGCGGGCTCAGCGCAGATCCGCATTGACCAGGCGCCCTTCGAGCAGGTCGTGCGCTGGCTTGACCAACTGGAGCGAGGCCAGGGCATTCGTCCGGAACGGGTGGTCATCGATCGCTTGGAACCAGGGCAGGTTTCGCTGCAACTTAGCCTCACGACCGATAGCCAAAGCAATTGACGCCGGCGTTCGAAAGCGCTCCAATCAGAGTCCGACCCTTTTCGACCCGGAACCGTAAGCTTTACATGCCTGCAAGCACGCCTGTATTTTCCGGCAAAACCATCGCGATTCCCGAAACCCGTCAGCTGGACGTGCTGGCCAAGCTGTTTGAAGCCCGAGGCGCAAACACCTGGCGCTGCCCGCTGGTGTCAATTCATGATGCTCCTGATCCTGCACCAGTACGCGCCTGGATCGAACGCGGCATTGAAGGCACCTTTGACCTGACCATCTTCTTCACTGGCGAAGGCGTGCGCCGGCTAGTGGGCGTTGCCGAACGGTCGGGCGTGCGGGACTCATGGCTGAACGCCATGGGCCAAACACCGGCCCTGTGTCGCGGTCCCAAGCCCGAACGCGAGCTCCGCAGACTCGGGGTGCCCATCATCCACCGTGCCGCCGCCCCCACAACCGATGGGGTCATCGCGACGTTGGACCAATTGGAACTGCACGGACAGCGGGTCGCGGTGCAGCTGTACGGAACCGACCCCAACGCGAGGCTGATGTCCTACCTTGCAGCCAGGCACGCCGTTGTCGATCCGGTCGCGCCCTATGTCTATGCAAGCGAAAGCGACGAAGCCGCTGTGCTCGCGCTCATTGATGGCCTCGTGGCCGGTCAGGTGGATGCAGTGGTCTTCACCAGCCAGCCGCAGTACCAACGCCTGAGACATGTGGCCGAAAAACACGACCGAGAAGCAGACCTGGTTCAAGGCCTTGCCAACACCAAGGTGGCAGCGGTCGGCCCTGTGATCGGAGATTTGCTGCGCTCATCGGGTGTGCGTGTGGATTGCGCCCCGGAAGACCGTTTCTTCATGAAGCCCATGGTGACCGCCATGAGCCAGCTGTGGAGCGACAGCGAGGCGTAACCCACCCCCGCCGGGGACTATACCGACAACAACCGCAGCAAGCCGGAATCGGAACCCAGGCTGTCGCGGTCCATTTCGAGACTGGCAAAATCAAATAGCTGTGGATCGGCCAGATGGGACGGCGCTACGTTCCCGAGCGCTGCGAAAATCGATTCGATCCGCCCAGGGTGCTGGCGATCCCAGGACCTGAGCATCTCCTTGATGACTTTGCGCTGCAGATTGTCCTGGCTTCCGCACAGGTTGCAGGGAATGATCGGGAATGCCTTGTACGCAGCGTACCGTTCGATGTCTCGCTCACGACAGAACGCCAGGGGCCGAATGACCACATTGCGGCCATCGTCACTGAGCAGCTTGGGGGGCATGGCTTTGAGCTTGCCCCCGTGAAACAGGTTGAGAAAGAGCGTCTCGACAATGTCGTCTCGGTGGTGTCCAAGTGCAATTCGGGTCGCGCCGATCCGCTCGGCGAACCCATATAGGCTGCCGCGGCGCAGCCTAGAACAGAGCCCACAGGTTGTCTTGCCTTCGGGAACCACCTCCTTGACGATGCTGTAGGTGTCCTTTTCGAGGATGTGGTACGGAACACCAATACCGTCCAGATACTCGGGCAAAACGTGCTCGGGAAACCCGGGCTGCTTCTGGTCAAGATTGACCGCCAGCAACTCGAAATCCACAGGTGCATGCGCCTGCAAGTTGAGCAAGACATCCAGCATGGTGTAGGAATCCTTGCCACCGGACAGGCACACCATGACCTTGTCACCCGACGAAATCATGTTGTAGGTTTCGATCGCGCGACCGACTTCCCGGCGCAGGCGTTTTTGCAACTTGTTGAATTCGGTCCTGTCTTTTTTGGCGGCTTTCTGGGCTGTGGTCATCTGCAGTATTCGCTGTGGCCTCTGGCGGCTGTCGCCGGCGCGCAATTCGAGCGCCTATGGTGCATTCTACCCCCTTCAGGTACAGGCTTCATGCCCGGCCACAAACCGCTGATTCTTTTTGTCCCGGGCTTCAAAGGCAGCTACCTTCGTCGCTCACCCGCCGGTCGACGCATCTGGATCACCCTGCAAGAAGCGCTGCTCGGCGGTTGCAGCCTAGGCTTGCCCGTGCCGGGCACGGCTACCGGCTGCGTGGAGTTGCAGCCAGATGGCGTCATTGAGCAGCTGCGCATGGCAAAAGGTCTCTGGCAGCAGGACCACTACGGCAGCTGGCTCAACCGGTTGCGCCAACATTTCGGATCGAGCGTGGACCTCGTTCCCTTCGGCTACGACTGGCGCCAAGGCGTGCAGGGCAGTTGCGCGCAGCTCGAACAGGTGGTGGATCGGCATGACCCGACCAGCACCCGGCCGCTCGCAGTGCTTGGACACAGCTACGGTGGTCTGATCGCAAGTGTGCTGATGGTGCGCTTGGCAGGCAGCGCCAAAACCCGGCGCAAACAAGCGGTGCTGGTGACTGCCGGCACACCCTTTCTCGGCGTTCCATCGATGTTCCGCAGCCTCGACCTCGGCATGGTGACCGGACGCAATCGCCGTCTGTTGGCGGCCCGAGTGCTGGCGAGCTTCCCGGCAAGCTATCAACTGCTGCCACCATCAGACCACCCGTACCTGTACCTGAGAGACGGCACCCTGTTTGCGGACCCCCTGGGCGACGCCGCAACCTGGTTGGAGCATCAATGGGGCCTTTTCAACACTTCGGGCGGTCGAGACTCTCATGCGTTGCTGGCCCATTTGCAGCACATGCTGGACAGCGCGTCCGGCGTTTATGCGCTGCTGCAGACACCACAGCATGCGGTACAGGCCCCACCTGTGGTGCTCAACATTTACGGCCGTGGCCAGCCCACCCCTGCCCGCGTTTACCTCGGAGAAAACGGTGCCGGTCAGCTGCGTCAAATCAAAAGCCGCGACGCACTGAAGGACCCGGAAATCGCCCTGCCCCAGCTTCTCTACGCACCCGGAGACGGCACCGTGCCGGCGGAATCTGCGCAGCTTCCGGTTGCCCTTCAGGCATGGGGTCAGGGCATGGAAACCACCGCAGTCCATGCCGCGCTACTCCAGCAAGAGCACATTCAAGGCGAGGTCCTCGCGCTGCTCGACCGCACGCTTTTTGCCGCAGGTTAGGGAAAATCGGCCGCCACTGAATCCGCTTCTGGACCTGCAACGGGGTCTGCACGGCGTGAAGAAAACAGCGAATACAACACCGGCACGATGAACAAGGTCAACACAGTGGAAAACAGCAAACCACCGATGATTGCCCAGCCCATCGGCGCCCACATGGAACTGCCGCTCAGGGTCAAGGGCAGCAACCCACCGATGGTCGTTACCGTGGTGAGCAAAATGGGGCGCAGCCGAACCTGGGCTGCGGACACTGCAGCCTCGACGGGGGTGCGACCCGCCTCCAGGGCGTTGTTGGCATAGTCCACCAGGATGATCGAGTTGTTCACCACGATACCGACCAGGCTGGTCAGGCCCACGAAGGCTGTAAAAGAGAAGCTGTTGCCGGTCACAAAGAGCCCGACCAAAGCCCCGGTCACAGCAAAAGGCACGGCCACGAACACCACCAATGGCTGAATAAAGGAGCGAAACTGCAACACCAGCACCGCGAAAATACCAAGCACTGCGGCGGCCAACGACTGCAACATGCCCCCGAAGGACTCACTGCGCTCCTCATGCTCACCACCCAGTTGCAGGCGGACTCCTGCCGGAAAGGCGCTGAGGTCAATGGCATCCAGAACGGCATCGGTCACGGCGGCGGTCTGGGCTGCGGTTACTGGCAATGCGAGATATCAGAACGTGTCGAATGGGTGGCTAATCCGAGGT
>DHQM01000185.1 GCA_002408105.1 Gammaproteobacteria bacterium UBA5338
GGGCTTTTTGGTGGGTGGCGAGGACCTGCGTTTGCGCGCTCTCGGGGCGCTGCGGTACTGGGACCCAGACGCCGAACGCTGGCAGAACAGCGTACCCAATGGCGAAACGATACGGATCTTTGGTGGGGTACCGGCAGAAATTGTGCCCGACCTGTTCGCGGACCCGGCTCTGTTCGAGTTTTGGCTTGGGGGTACCATCTGGACCACCGCCGGCATTCAGGGGCCCGTGGAGCCATTGGTCTCAGCCACAGCACCAGGTGGCGGCGGAGGCGTTCATACCCACCTGGATTTCTGCATCCAAGACACCACAGGAGACTGCCGTTCCCGGAGCGACGAAAACAACCCAGCGAAAGGCGCCTACCTGATCGAATTCGAACTGCATTCCAGTGCCCAGGCAGGCGGCGGCAGCAAATATGTCGATTCCGGACCGGTACTGATCGTGCTGGGCAATCAGTTGACGCCAAGTGAACTGCAACTGGCGGTGGATCGTCTCACCACTGTTCCGTCAAACGAAGGCGTCGTACCTCAATTGCCGGCAGCCGGAATCCTGATCATGGGTGGTCCGCCCTGAGAGGGCGGTTGTCCAGACGGTCGATCAGCCGTTGTGCCGCGGGGATCTCCGGGCGCGCGTCACGCAGCCATTCGAGTAGACTTCGGCCTTCACTGACTGACTCGCCCTGGATCTTCGTCAGCGCGATCTTGACCACATGGGCATAACCGCTGGTGAAATTCTCACTCAGAATTGCCGACTGCTTGTAGTCGGCAAGGGCAGCATCCACGCCATCCACCATATGCACGCTCATCGCACGTAAGTAAGTGTTCCGAGCGAGCAGGTAGCGGCCCAGTAAGCCGTCTTCATCAGCCATAAGTCGATCCTGTGGGACGCCAAGCTGCGCGATCAGTGGAAGCAAGCGCCCGAACGGCAGGGCATCACGCCGATAGGTAAACCGCGGTGCCTCGTAAAGAATGCGGGGCTGATCGTCGGTGTTGAGCGGCGCACCACTGGCAAGCGCCGTCAGTTGCGCCTGGTCAAACAGCAGTTGGCCAAACAGCCGTACGTCGTCGCCAAGCAACAACTGGCTGAGTTCTTCGTGCAGGGTCGGCACTCGAACACGCTGCTCGAAATAGCCTCGAGGATAGCGCAATGGCTGCATCGACCCGATCAAGGCAACGGCGGGATAACGCATGTTGTTGTTGGCCAGGAAGGCCAGGCTGTGGGGAAAAACCTGCTGAAAGGTCGCGACGATCACCCGAATACTGAACGCATCCAACTGATAAAATGGCAACCACTGTGCGAACAAACCGCCAGGCAACAAATGGTCGCGCACCGCCTCGAAATGCTCCTGGGTATACAACAGCCCGGCGCCATCCCGGCCAGGCTGGAACAGGTCGGCAATAATGACATCGTAGAACCGCTCGGTACTGCGCACGAACCGCCGCGCGTCGGCGCCATACAGCTGAACGCTCGGCTGGTGTTGCAAGGATCGATTGGCCGGGGCGAACCAGCTCAGCATGGCGAGGGATTCCGGCACCAACTCAACGGCGTCGATGTGGAGGTCCGTGTGCAGCGTGGCGGCGCCGGCGGTCACGCCTGAGGCGACTCCGAGAAACAGTGCGTGTCGCGGTTGCGGATGCAACAGCAGCGGGATGTGAGCCTGGGGGCGCTGGATGAGCAGGGCCTCCGGAGATGTGCCGCCCATCTGAAACCTGTTGTTCACGCGCAGGTTGCGTGTGTGGTTGCGTTCGACCACCGCGACCGAGGCGATCACGCCTTCGCGATGAGACAACACCGATTCCCCGTCCCGCAGCCTGAGCATGTGGTTCTCGACAGGCAGCACCAGCAGAAGCAACACGGGCGTCACCAGCAAGAACCAGTTGCGGCTGCGCCCGGCGGGCATCAGTAGTAGGTAACCCATCACCACACTGGCCAGCGCCCACTTGACACCGACAGTGGTCAGCCACAGCACCCCGATCAGCCCGGGCGCGAGCGCGCTGCCCAGTGTGTTCAGCGCCAGAGCCCGCCCGAGTCCGCCGCGGGCGCCACGCGCCACCTGCAACAGGTGGCTCAAGGTCATCCCCATGACAAGGCTGGGCAGTGCGAATACCGCCAGAGCCACCGCGCACTCGGACAGCATGACGGCTGACAGGCTGTCGCCAAAGGCGAGTCGCGCGGCCTGATACAACGACGGCGACTGATACAAGGCCAGAATGCCGCCGAGGCCAGTGATGGCGGTGCCAGCCAGCAGGCGTGCGAGCAACAAGCCGTGGTCCCATCGGGCATTGAATCGCTGGTACAAGGCCGCACCGGAGGTCGTACCGAGCAGATACACACCTAGGACCGCTGCGAAGCTGTAGACCGTACCCTCCAACACCTGTGCCATGATCCGTACCGCAATCACTTCATAGCCGATGCCGAGCAATCCGGTGGTCAGCAGCAACACGACCAAATGGCGGGTGGAAATGGCGCCTCCTTCCGGACCGGTTGCCGATGCCAGGCTCACCATGGCACCGGGCGCTTCCACCCGACAGTTCCAGTGACTCAAGGCCACCAGCAGTGCCGCGCCGATGTTGACCGCAGCCAGGAGCTGCACTGTCACCTGATGGCCAAGCGCGGGTATCAACCAAAAGGTTGATGCCAAGGTGCCAATGACCGCACCGCAGGTGTTGGCTGCATAAAGACCTCCCACCAGATGCGACCCCGGCATGGCGCGGGTGGCCAAACGTTCCATGGCAGGTAGGGTCGCTCCCATGGCTACAGTGGCAGGCAACAGCGCAAGGAACGGAACGGTAAACGCGATCGACCAGTGGCGCCAGGGCGCCGGCTCGATGCCAGTCCAGACCGGCGCCTGGTCAACCAACCAATCAATCAGCGGGATCGACAGCAGAGCCCAGCCACCGATGACCAGCTCCAGACCCACATACCAGCGTGCAGGCAACAGGCTGCGCCCGATGACTCGGTCCAGTCCCCAAGCCCCGAGTGCCAGTCCGGCGAAGAACCCGGCCACCACCGCCAGCATGCCGGGCATTTCGTGGCCCAAGCCGACCGAGAACTGGCGAACCCAGACAAACTGGTAGCCCAGACCAGCGGTGCCAGAAAGTACGAGGATGAACTGGAAGTAGCGCAGCGAACTGCCCATGACAGCTGGGGGTCAATGCCGTAATATATGCAACTTGGTTGCATATATTACGGCGAGGACGACGAATTGAACAGCCTGCGAGCCCCCCTCAAATCGGGTGTGCCCGTCCTGTACTTGAGTATGTTTGTGGTGCTGTCGGCCTGCGACGTCTCATCCGGCGGCGATGTTACCGCAACGCCAATCCAGCCGGTGGGCGAAGGTACGCCTACCACCCGCGAACCCGCGACCTTCATCGTCGATGGCGACAAGGGATCTGACAGCAACTCGGTTGCAGATGCAATGGCGGGTGCTGGCGGCCCCTGGCAGAGCATCCAATACGCCCTGGATCAGGCCCAACCGGGAGATACCATACAAGTACTCAGAGCAGCGCAGCCCTATTCAAGCTCGCGTGCTGCCAGCAGCGTCGACCCAACTGGCATTGTGATCAGCACCAGCGGCGAACCCGGCCTACCCATCACACTTGCCGGTGTAGCGGACGCCAACGGTGACCGACCGGTGATCGACCAGGGACGCGTAGAGCCCGATGACACCGCTCCGGTCGCGGGGCTGCTGCTGAATTGCGTCAACCATGTGAGCGTGACCGGCTTCGAAATTCGTCACGCCAACGACGCTGGCATCACCACCTCACTCAGCGGTTGTGGGCATGAAGGCCTGACGATCGAAGACAACCTCATCCACGACATCACCGGGGTCGGTTATGTGGCCGCTATACGCCTCGTACACACCCGAGACAGCTTGGTGCGTGGAAACCACCTGTACAACATCAGTGTGTCACCGACATTGACCGTCGACGACCCACCGCGTCTTGTTGATTCAGCAGTGCAAGTAGAGAACAACCGGATTGAACACAACGACATTGATCACGTCGACGTTGCCGTGCACATGCGCGGCCGGGGCAACAAGCCCTTGGATGGGCACAGCGCGACAAAGAACCGCATCCACAGTGTTGAAACAGGCCTTCTTCTTAGTACGGATACCAGCTCGCCTGCGCCCATCAACAACACCGCATTCACCGGCAACCTGGTCTATGACGTGGATCTGGCCAGTGATGAAGGGCGTGCAGTGGATGTGCAACTGGGTACCTCCACAGTGCAGTCAAGCGGGTTGTGCATCGCACTGAACACCCTGGTAAACATTGATCAACCCATGCGGCTGGCAGGCATCGACGATCTGCAAATACACGAAAACATTCTGACAGAAGCAGACAGCGATCTGTTGCTGAGCGTAGCGCCCCAAACAAAAACGATCGTCAATCAGTTTGCGTTGATCGAGAACAACCTTTATTTCGACAACGCCGCAAGCTCGTGGACCCTGGGAAGCGGCGGTCCAGATGGAATCCGGTTTCTGTCCCTGTCGGCCTGGCAACAGGCTTTTTCAACAAGTGTCCACCCCGAGCTTGCTGCGGACCCCGATCTATTGTCGTTGGAATCCGACCCGCAATTCATGGACCCAAATGAAAAAGATTTTCGCCTGCGCACCACCTCTCCGGCTAGAACGCTGGGCTTGGGGGGCAACCAAATCGGCGCATACCATGATGGCGTTGTTCCGGGGATGCCATGAATTCGGTCGCGACATCAACTAAAACGAACAAGCTAGCGAGACTCAGGGTGATTCGGAGGACGGCGTCCACGCGCAGGGCGCAACCGTGCCTGAGAGGGATTGTTTCGATTGCCTGTATGTCCCAGTCCCCCCATTCGATGGTAGCCGGCGGCTTGCCGGAGACGTCGCACACGGCAGGAGAAAGACCTGGAACTTCATTGGTGGTGGACCGCGTAGATGACGAGCAGTTCGGTGCGTAGGTGCGCCCTTCGAGCGGTCGTGAGCGCCACGGTCTCCCCCGGCCTTCATGCGAGGACGTAGTCGTAACGACACCCGCCGTTCATTAGACTCACTGGCGCAGGACCCACTGACTTAACCGGCAAGTTTCCGGGCTTTTACCCCCCGGCGTATCCCGTCGCGATCCTGCAGGTGACTGGAACCTGTTTCAATATAGACTTAGATATCCGGGCTTGGCGCGCAGCACGAGAAATGCGTTTTCCAGATGAATGCCACCGGCTTATTTGATTATTTGATTATTCCCAACTCAACGTCGAGCCCGTTTGGTACTCGGTGACGCGAGTCTCAAAGAAGTTCTTTTCCTTGCGGATATTCGATTGCTCGTCGAGCCAGGGCAGCGCGCAGTTTGCGCCGGGAAAAGGCTCACTGGTACCTAGCTGGCGCGCACGGCGGTTGGCGATGTAGCGGAACTGGGCAACATGGTCATCCGCACAATAGCCAAGCATCGGTTCACGGAGTATGTAACGTGCGTAGGCCGCCTCACTTGCCTCGGCCTCGTCCCACATCTCACGCAGGACCCTGTCTTCCAGCGTCAGGTGGTTTTCTTCCAAAATCTGGCGCACGGTGCGGATACCGAAGCCGGCGTGCATGACCTCGTCGCGCATGATGTATTGCAACTGTTCCGCCGTACCCTTCATCAGGCCGCGCCGCTGCAGGGCGAAGATCGGGCTGAAGCCGTTATAGAACCAGCAACCTTCGAACACCGCTGCGAAGAAGACATAGGCCATGACGAAGTTTTCGAGTTCGTCCGGGTCACGCAAATCGATGTCCGGCCGTAGGATGGATTCCAGCCGCCGGTTGGCGACGCGAATCTTGCCATGGATCGCCGGCACTACCCGGTAGCGGTTGTAGATTTCGCCCTGGTCCATGCCAATGGATTCGATGCAGTGCTGGTAGGTCCAGGTATGCAGCGCCTCTTCGTAGACCTGTCGCGCCTGATAAATTTGTAATTCAGGCGCGCTCATCTTTTCCATCACCGCCAGCCCGATGTTGCGCATGGCAAGAATGTCAGAGGTCGTCAGATAGGCCAGCACGTTTTCGTAGACGTGACGTTCCACCGGCGTCAGCCGATGATGATAGTCCTGGATATCCTGCGCCATGTTGATATCCAACGGCGTCCAGTGGTTCTTGTTGGCGTTGAGGAAGTACTTCCAGGCCCAAGGATACTTGAACGGCGCCAGTTGATTGATATCCGTCTGACCGTTGATGACGCGCTTGTCCTCGGCACGCACCGGCGCAGCAGCCACCATCGCGTCTTCCCCATGCATCGCCGCTGGGTTCAGGTTGTCGAGGGTGACCTGTATCACGGCTGGGTGTGACTCGGTGGATGGCCAGGCGGAGAGGCCATCGTTACGGTCGGCACAGGGTTCCTGTGTGCCCAGCGGGTCATCCCAATTCAACATGGGTGATTTCTCCTGGTTAGTGATTATTGGCAGGCTTCGCATTCAGGAGCCAGGATGGAGCAGACCTTGACGGGCGCGCTATCCATATCGGACTCGGCGGCGTTATCCACGTTGGTGGACAGCTTCTCCACGTGGGTAGCACCCAGGGTGCGCAAGTAATAGGTGGTCTTCAGGCCGCGCACCCAGGCCAACTTGTATAAGACATCGAGTTTCTTCCCGCTGGATTCGGCCAGGTACAGGTTGAGCGACTGCGCCTGGTCGATCCATTTCTGCCGCCGGCTTGCCGCCTCGATGAGCCAGCGCGTATCCATCTCGAACGCGCAGGCGTACTTCCGCTTCAACTCGGGCGGCACCCGATCGATGGCAGCCACTGAGCCGTCGTAGTACTTGAGGTCGTGCACCATCACCGCATCCCACAGGCCCTGCGCCTTGAGGTCGCGCACCAGATGCGGGTTGACCACCGTGAACTCACCGGAGAGGTTGGATTTGACGAACAGGTTCTGGTAGGTCGGCTC
>DHQM01000091.1:0-13517 GCA_002408105.1 Gammaproteobacteria bacterium UBA5338
GAGGCATTGATTCGCCGGCGGCCAATGGCGGGGGTGGTACAGTGAGGGATCGATGGGTTCAGACACGTTCGGCACACACGCAAAGAGGTCCTTCGGGCGAGGCGGAATTGTAGCGGCAAAAAAGGGCGGTGGGTTTCAGCCCACCGCCCTTTTCTTGGAGCCCGCGATGGGGTCGTCGGTGCCGTCGTCAGGCTGCCAGCCCCTGCAGGGCGGCCGCCTGTGCCCGCACCGCTTCGGGACCACCGAGTACCTGGCGATTGTACCCGATGCGCTTGAACCAGTAGTGCAGGCCGAGCAAATCGGTGAAGCCCATGCCCCCATGGCCCAAGGTCGCCTTGTTGGCAACCTCGGTGCATACTTCCGCCAGGTGCGCCTTGGCATGGCAGGCCATCACGGAAGCATCCGCCGGAATCGCGCTCTGGCAATGCGCCGCGTACCACACCAACGAACGCGCCGGTTCAACGTCTGCGGCCATCTCGGCGCACATGTGCTTGTAGCCCTGAAACGACCCAATCACACGCTTGAACTGCTGACGCTCCAAGGAATAGGCCACGGTCTTTTCAATCATGTGCTGGGCCGCACCCAGGTTGTCCGCCGCCAATGCCACCCGGCCCATGTCCAAGGCTTTTTGAATGGCCCCGGCGGCATTGCCTTCGCCACCAAGCAGTTCGCACGCCGACCCGTCGAGTTGCACCTCTGCAAAAACGCGGGTGCGATCAATCCCATTGAGCGGAGTGATTTCGACGCCGTTCGCACGCGCATCCACGAGCGCCAGGGTATTTGCGCCAACGGCAAGAAGCAGGTGATCGGCGCTTTGCGCATCCAGGACAAACAGCGCCTTTCCGCTGAGTTTTCCGCTTTGCAACTTCAACTCGGCGCCTTCCCGTGCACCCACCACTTCGGCCAAACCAACACCGATCCTCACGTCACCTGTTGCGATTCTTGCCAACCAATCCGACTGTTGTTCGGGGCTTGCAGCCTCGCGAATGGCCACCGGAGCCATCATGGCGGTGGCCGCGAAAGGCGCTGGAACCACGCCCCAACCCAGGCATTCTTGCACCAACGCAGCTTCAAACCCCCCCAATCCGGCTCCGCCCTGCTCTTCCGGAACCAGCACCGCTGTGACACCCAGTTCCACCAGTCCGTTCCAGATCTGCGTGTCGAAACCGGTGCGGGTCTCGGCGATTTCTCGGACACGATCCAGTGGCACCTGAGCTTCCACGAATCGCTTGACGGACTCTTGCAGCATTTTCTGTTCGTCTGACAGCCCAAATTCCATAAGCGCTTCTCCTGTGATTAGGCCGCAGTGACCGGTGCGGGTTTGGGTTCGCGGGGCATGCCAAGCCCGCGCTCGCTGATGATGTTTTTCTGAATGTGAGAGGTGCCGCCGCCGATGATGAGACCGAGGAAGAACATGTACCGACTCTGCCACATGCCGCCGGCGCGCAAATACTTGCTGTCGTCGTAGAGGACCCCGATCTCACCCAAGGCGTCAATCGCCAAGGCGCAGATGTCCTGGTTCAAATGGGTACCGATGAGCTTGACAACCAGGATTGGCATCAGCTCAAGCTCCCCCTTGAGGGTGTTGGTCAGCAGCCGCATGCTGTGCCACTGCATTGCGGTGACACGGGCCTGCAGGCGCATGAGCCGATCGCGGTAGAGCGGGCTTTCGATCAACCTCACTCCGTCCACGGTTTCCTCAGTCAAGAGTTCGGTGACCTGGTGGAGCAAATTCGCCGATTGCGACGGATCGCCGAGCATTCCACGCTCGTGCTTAAGCGTGGCGTTGGCAACCATCCAGCCCTCACCCCGCTTGCCAACGATCTGGTCGGTTTTGAGGCGCACGTCCGTGAAAAAAACTTCGTTGAAGGTCGCGTCACCGGTCATGGTCACCAGGGGCCGGACCTCGATTCCGGGGGTGTCCATCGGCAAGAGCAGGTAGCTGATGCCCTGGTGTTTGGGGGCGTCAGGCTCGGTGCGCACCAGCACAAACATCATGTCTGAAAAATGGGCTGAGCTGGTCCAGATCTTTTGCCCGTTGATGACAAACTCATCGCCATCGACGGTTGCCTTGGTTTGCAAGCTTGCAAGATCTGACCCCGCTCCGGGTTCTGAATAGCCCTGACACCAAAAGATCTCCCCGGTGATGGTTGGGCGGATCCAGCGCTGGCGCTGCTCTTCGGTGCCGATCTCAAGCAACGTGGGCACCAACATGGAGATCCCCTGGCCGCTCAACCCTTTGGAGACCCGCGCGCGATCGAACTCCTGATCAATGATGACTGACTTGAGTACATCGGGCTCAGCGCCATACCCACCGTATTGCTTGGGAATGGTGCGAGCGGCGTAACCACGCTCAATCAGTTTGGCCTGCCACTCGCGGGCCTGCTGGCTGGGTCGGCCCATTTCCGTTCGGTCAGGTGGTGCGGTGCCGCCGTTTTCATCCAAAAAAGCCCGGACCTCTTGGCGAAACGCCTCGTATTCCGGAGCGTAACTCAAGTCCATCGGAGTTCTCCCTTGTGGTTCGCACGGCGCGGCGAAACGCACCAATGCCTTTTCTTTGTTATGTAAGGCCGAACATCGACCCAGGGTCGAAATCCGGATGCGCCGACACGCTAAGACTTCACCCGCTGAAACGCAAGAATGCCCGCTACGGTTTCAGTGGCCCGTGAAGTTGGGAACGCGCTTCTCCAACAACGCCCGGATCCCCTCACGCGAGTCGTCCATTTCGAAGGTGCGGGATTGGCAATGGGCCTCAAGGTCTGCCGCCCGCCGAGGTTGCCAATCGGCATTCAGGTACAGTGAGCGTTTCATCATCTGCACTGCAACTGGTGCATTGCTGGCAATTTCCTGCGCCATCTCATGGGCTTGGTGCAAAACCTGATCCGCAGCGCAAGCGTAGCTGGCAAGCCCGATGCGCGACGCTTCAGCACCCGAGATGCGCCGGCCGGTGAACAGCAACTCTGCGGCCTTTGAAAAACCCACCAAACGGGGGAGCATGTAGCTGATCGACATTCCCGAATGCAGACCAAGCCGCGCGAAATTGGCGCCGTAGAGCGCCTGCTCATTCGCAATGCGGATGTCACAGATCAACGCCAAGCCAAAACCGCCGCCAATGGCGTGCCCGTTGAGCGCGCCGATCACCGGCATGGGCAGATCCGCAATGGCCAAAAATGCCTCGTAGGTGTCCAACAGGCGCCGGTGGGCAAGGCCCAGAGGCTGATCGCTTGCGCTAAAATCTCCCCCCGCGCAAAAGCTCTTGCCCCGTCCAGTGATGACCAGGCAGCGCACATCGTCTGACGCGCGCAGTTGCTCCAGCGCCTCGGCAAAACCCGCCATCAACTCTGCGGTCATGCTGTTGCGGTTGTCGGGTCGGTTCAGGGTAATCTGCGCGATCTGGTCGCGGCATTCGAAAAGCACTGCCGGTTCTGCCATGTCCATTTCCCACGCGTAGTTTTTGTTGTTGTTATGTACAGCGCCGCGCACGACCTCGTCTCAGGGTCTGCTGGCGGCGGCCGGCCTTATGTCCCTGTATCCGATATGGATATAGAAACAGGGCCTGCGCTTCGCTATGCTGTGAGTTCCGCAGGCCATGCGGTTCCAACCAATAACGATTCCAGGGGCGCGGCCA
Organism: Gammaproteobacteria bacterium UBA5338; assembly: GCA_002408105.1. GTDB lineage: Bacteria > Pseudomonadota > Gammaproteobacteria > Pseudomonadales > UBA5862 > UBA5862. The sequence continues at coordinate 3,629 of DHQM01000091.1, forward strand.
ATGATATTAACCCACACCTTTAACCTACTCAGCCACCCCAACCAGGCCTGGGTGAATCTACGCGACAGCCAACCGAGCGTGGCGAACTGCTTCGTTCAGCACCTGCTGTGGCTTGCCCTCATCCCGCCGCTGTGCCTGTACCTTGGCACCACCCAAGTGGGGTGGCGCGTGGGCAGCGGCGAACCCGTCTACCTCACCACAGCCAGCGCCTTGACCATGGCCTGCCTATTTTACTTGGCGATCCTGGCTGGAACCTTTGCGCTTGGCCATCTCATCCACTGGATGGCCCAGACCTATGGAGCCGAGTCGAGCCACGGCGCCGCCATGGCATTGGCAACGTACAGCATCACGCCATTGATGCTCTGTGGCGTACTTGGCCTGTACCCAGTGGCCTGGGTGAGTCTGCTGGTGGGAATCGGCGCGGTCGCTCACTCGGTCTACCTTTTATTCGTGGGCGTCACCCCCATGATGAAAATCAGTCGCGAACAGGGGGTGTTGTTTGCAAGTGCGATTTTGGCGGTTGCCCTGGTGTTTACTGTCGCGCTGATGGCGGCATCCGTCATCCTCTGGAACTTCGGAGCCGGTCCGGTGTTCCTATAACCCAATGACCTGGCTGGCCACTGCCATACACGGGCAGTGGCCAGCGTCAGGCAGGTTCGGTTCCTATGCTAAGGTCGCAGTCCATGAACCTTCGTGTCCACGCAATTTGCACCTGGATCGTCGCGTTGGCGCTGATCGCCGGCCAGGCCGTGGCCGCTCTGGTCCCCACACAGCCCCTTCGGCCCGAAGATGGGCAGATCCAGACCAGCGCCGAGGTGCTCCGCTACCTGCAGAAGGGCCACTACCGTGACATGGAGCTGGACGACCGACTGTCCAGCCAACTGCTGGACCGCTACATCGACCAGCTGGACCCAAGTCGCAGCTATTTTAGATCGACCGACCTCACCGAGTTCGAACGCTACCGGCACCGATTCGACGACGAATTGCGCCAAGGAAAACTGGAAGCGGCGTTCAGCCTGTACAACCGCTACCGTGAACGGCTCCGTGAACGGCTCAACTTCGTGCTGGACCGCCTGAAAAAACCCTTCGATTTCGACACCCAAGAGGCACTGTTGGTCGACCGAGAACAGGCGCCCTGGCCCGCCACCCCGACCGAGCAACGCGACCTCTGGCGACGTCAAATTCAGAATGAACTCATCACCGCGCGCCTCGGAGGTGCCGAACCCGCTGAGGCGATTGAGCGGCTCGAGCGGCGGTACACGAGCCAGCTGAACCGGTTTTCCCAAATCGAGAGCCAGGACGCGTTTCAAGTGTTCATGGACGCGCTCACCAGCACTTTTGACCCTCACACCCAGTATTTTTCCCCGCGGCTGTCCGAGAACTTCCAGATCAACATGAGCCTGTCGCTCGAAGGCATCGGCGCCGTGTTGACCAGCGAGGACGAGCACACCAAGGTGGTGCGCCTTGTACCCAAGGGCCCTGCCGACAAGAGTGGCTCGCTGCATCCCGCTGACCGAATCGTGGCTGTTGGGCAAGGTGAACACGGCGAGATGATCGATATCATCGGTTGGCGCTTGGACGACGTGGTGGACCTGATCCGCGGAAAAAAAGACACTGTGGTTCGGCTGCAGGTGGTCCCGAGTGACGCCGCAGACGGCGTTCCGGCCACCGTCTCCATCCGGCGCGGACAGGTAAAGCTGGAAGAACAGGCCGCCCACCACCGAATCGTGGAGCCGGAACCCGGCATCCAGTTGGGCGTGATCTCCCTGCCAACGTTTTACCTGGACTTTGCTGCCCAGCGGCGGGGGGACGCCAACTACAAGAGCACCACACGAGATGTTGCCAAGATCCTTGATGAGTTGAAGTCCGCGCAGGTGGACGGCATCGTCATCGACCTGCGCAACAACGGAGGTGGCTCCCTGCAGGAGGCCAATTCACTCATCGGCCTGTTCATTCGTCGCGGCCCCACGGTCCAGGTGCAGTACAGCAACGGGCGCATCGACCTGCAGGGCGATCCGGACGAGCAAGTCCTGTATGACGGACCCCTGGTGGTCCTCGTGAATCGACTCAGCGCATCTGCATCGGAGATCTTCGCCGGAGCCATTCAAGACTACGGACGCGGCCTGGTGGTCGGCGACCAGACGTTTGGGAAGGGTACAGTCCAGTCGCTGGTGGACCTTGAGCGCGGGCAGCTCAAGATGACCCTGGCCAAGTTTTACCGCGTATCCGGCAACAGCACGCAGCATCGCGGTGTGCTTCCGGACATTCAGTTTCCAAGCCTGATCGACCCTGCAGAGATCGGGGAGAGCGCCCTGCCCAACGCCCTGCCCTGGGACACGGTGCTTCCTGCTCGCTACCGCAGCCATGGCGAAACCGGCAGCGCCCTCACTTTGCTTACCGATGCCCACCAGCAACGGGTCCAGACCGATCCAGAGTTGCAATACCTCATTGCAAGAACGGATCTACAAAACGAAGTGCGTGGCCAGCAGCGGGTTTCACTGAACCTTGAGACACGCAGGGCCCAGCGGGAAGCCGTCGAGCAGCGTCGGCTGGCGCTTGAAAACACCTTAAGAGCCGCTCGCGGAGAACCATCCATCGACACCGTGGAAGCGCTGCGGGAGGAAGAGACGGTTGAACCTGATGCCGAGAGCGAGAGCGCCACGGCGGACACCCCGGATGCCATCCTCGACGAAAGCGGCCGTATCTTGGCCGACTACATTCGGCTGCAGCGCAAAGCAAACGACTCGCTGCTGCCCATCGCCGCAGCATCACACTGATTTGGGTGCAGACGCAGGCGATCAAGCAGGCCCGCAAGACAACCTGTGGAGCAATTCCCCCAGCGCCCTGCCCATCGCCTCTGGCTGACTGAACATCGGCATGTGTCCGCTGGGCAGATGCGCGAAGGCCTGGCACGGGGACCGGCGCACCATCCGCCGCTGTGCATCCGGTGTCACCACACGGTCGTGGTCACAAAAGAGATAGGCCCTTGGCACCCGCCCGTACCTACCGGCACTCAACTCAATCGGCGCCTCCATCGGCTCAACCGCTTGCGCGACCGACTGGGTCACCGCCTGGTCAACAGCGTCCAGGCAGTCGTGGTAGAAACAGTGTGTGAGGTTTCTTCGAGTCAAGGACAGGGCTGTGCCTCCGAAAACCGGCACCCCCATGGGTTCTTCATAGCGCGGCAACAGGGCAGCCATCATGCTCTGTCCGGACCGAGCAAGAACGCCTGAAACGTAAACCAGGCCCACCACCTGTCCCGGAGTCACCCGCTCGGTCGCTGCACTGGCCACCACGCCGCCCAGGCTGTGCCCCACCAGAACAACAGGCCCCGACTCGGCTTCAATCCAGCCGACGACAGCCTCGATGTAGCCTTCCATAGATTGGCGCGCAGGATCTTCACCGCCGACGCTGGGGCCATGGCCTGGGAGGTCTGGAGCGACGACCCGGTGGCCAGCCGCCTCGAGGTGGGGAACCAGCGGCGCCCAGCACCAACCTGCATGCCAGGCGCCGTGCACCAGCAACAAACGCACGGCGGGCGGGGTCAGACCGCGCGCTCACGGCCCTCCCAGTACTTGTCACGCAGAAACCGCTTGTACAACTTGCCCGTGGGCAACCTCGGCAAGGCGTCGATGAAGTCGATCGAGCGCGGCCACTTGTACTTGGCGAGGTTCTCACCCACGTACTGCATGATGGCATCGCGGGTGCTGTCATTGGGTTCCACACCATCGTGCAACTCGACCACAGCTTTGACCACTTCGCCTTTCTCATCGTCGGGAATGCCAAACACCGCGACGTCCCGAATCAATGGCTGCTGAACCAATACCGCTTCGATTTCAGCCGGATAAATGTTGACGCCGCCGGTAATCACCATGTCGATCTTGCGGTCGCGAATGAACAACCAACCGTCCTGGTCGATAAACCCCATGTCCCCCACAGTAAACATCCCGTGCATGCGGCTTTTGGCGGTTTTTTCTTCGTCCTTGTAGTACTCGAACTCTCCCATTGGGGAGCGCATGTAGATGGTGCCGATTTCGCCTGGCGGCAACTCATTGCCTTCATCGTCGAAAATGGCGACCTCAGAGCCAGGCCAAGGCTTCCCAACCGTTCCGGGGTGTTCAAGCCATTCGTGGGCATTGCAGTAGGTGCCACCCCCCTCCGTCGCTGCGTAGTACTCATAGATCACCGGGCCGAACCACTCGATCATGCGGTGCTTGGTTGCTTCTGGACAGGGCGCGGCGGCGTGAATGACGTTGGTCAGGGACGAAACGTCGTACTTGCGCTTCTCCTCATCGGGCACGTCCAGCATGCGAATGAACATGGTTGGCACCATGTGGCTGGCGGTAATCCGGTATCGGTCGATGCGCTCAAGCGTGCCCTCAGGGGTCCATTTGTCCATGAGCACCAGGGTTTGGCCCAAGTGCAAGGCACCGATGCCAAACCCTCCGGGCGCGGCATGGTAGAGCGGTCCCGCGCACAGGTGTGCACCCACACCGGCCTGAATGTCAAACAGTGACGCCAGAAGCGCCGAGGATGCCGCGGCCTCTTCAGGTCCGGTTTCCGGCAGCGGTTTGCGCACGCCCTTGGGTCGCCCGGTGGTGCCCGACGTATAGAGCATCATCGAACCACCGGCGCGGCGCTCGGGTGCGGTGGTCGGTTGGTCTTCCCACAACTCTTCGAATGGACGAAATCCAGCGATGGCGCCATCGACCACAAAGCACGCATTGCGGTCGAAGCTCAGCTGTTCAACTGCCTTGGCCGTGGCCTCAGCATAGCGGGACGCGGCGAAAAAAGCCTTGGATTCAGAGTTCTCAATGATGTAGGCGATCTCGGGCCCGGTGAGGTGGAAATTGATGGGCGTGAGGTAAAGCCCCAGTTGTTGAACTGCCAATGCCAGCTCCACCCATTCCGCGCAGTTGTGCATGACCATAGAGATGGTATCGCCCCGGACCAGACCAAGCGCTCGCAATCCATGGGAAACCTGGTTCACACGCTCCGCAAGCGCTCCGAAACTGTATTCGTCGTACTCAGGCGTAACCAGCGCCAACCGCTGGGGTTGCTGGGCTGCCCAAGTCCAAAAATCCGTTGCCGACATGGCCTGTCTCCTTGTTGTGTTTGGGGTGGGCGTCAACGCGCTGGAGCTGCCGCCTGTTACTTCACTTTTTCAGCCGTATGCGGATAGCCCGCATTCGCTGGGATGGTCAAATAGCTTCCCCCGTCACGCTGTTCGATCCACGGCTCGACGGTGACCACCTCGGCGGTCCGACTGCGCTCGATTGCCGAGCCGACATTCTGTGCTTCGGCAAGCTTGAGCAAGTTCATTTTGGTGGGAAAAATCACGGTGTACTGACCTGACTCGGCCCCCTCCAAAGCCCGTTGGGGGGATATCCACACCGAGTCAACCGATTCACTGCCATCGTGCACCGCAAGTTGGTCTGCTGGCGCCTTGGCCAGGTAAAAATGCGTATCGAAGCGCTTGGGCACCATCTTGGGCGTCACCCAATGGGCGAAAAAGTGCAGGCAATCGAGTGCAAGCTCAAGGTCTTCACGCTCAAGGAACTGTGCAAGCGTCAGCCTGCCCTCAACGAGCGCGGACCGATCGTCTTCCAAGTGGGCCAACCGATCGGCGGAAATCAGCGCTCGCTCCCCGCGGGGACGGGCGAGCAGCAGACCGCACTCTTCGAAGGTTTCTCGAATGCAAGCCACCTGCATGGGGACGTCAGCCTCTGGGTGCCCACCCTGCTTCGCGCAGCGGGCCAGCACTTCAGGGTCGCTGTCTTGCGCTTCCAGCTTCCCGCCGGGAAACACCAATGCCCCTGAAGCAAAATCGATCTGGTGGTGGCGCACCACCATAAAGACTTCCAGGCCTTGCTCGCCATCCCGGCACACCAATACGGTGGCCGCGGGGACGGGAGACACGGGTTGGTGCTGAGACATGGCAGTTACCCGACGTGTGCGACGCACGCCGCCTGGCAGGGTCAGGCCCCCGGCGCGTCGCAATCATGTAGTTATGGTTATGAGGGCACGAAGCGGACTTCGTGACATGCTTACGCTATCAACTCGCATGTAGCCGCGCAATGCCCGGGCGACAACGTGCTCGGCGAGGGAGGCCACGCCCGAGGGCCGAGGGCTGGAGGGTCTGGTGGCTAGAGAGCGAATCGACGCCTGGCGGCGTGCCCGCATCGCTGCACGGGATATGGGTAGGAGTATGGGTGGCTGACCTGAGATTGTTGATTTGCTTTTACAATCAACAAGTCGCGCAATTATCTGGCGGAGGGGGTGGGATTTGAACCCACGAAGGGCGTTAACCCTTGCCGGTTTTCAAGACCGGTGCATTCAGCCGCTCTGCCACCCCTCCGCGGCCAGCGCAGTGTACCGCATGCAGCAAACCAGCGTCAGCCCAAACCGCTGTTCGGCATTGCTTGCATTCGCCGGCGCGGCCATTAGTATTCATACCCATCGGCGGGCGTTGACCACCCCCGCCCTCGATCTTCAATCAAGGAGACCCAAACATGGCTCAATCCAGCATTGTGCTTGATCGCCGTCAACAGGTGGCCGTCGAAACCAATAAGGTTCTGCGCAACACCTATGCGCTGCTTGCCCTCACCCTGCTGTTTAGTGCAGCAACGGCGACAGTGTCCATGGCAGTCAACTTTCCCTACCTCGGTCTGTGGATGTTGTTACCGTACTTTGGTCTGCTCTTCGCAGTCGAGAAGACCAAGAACAGCGGCTGGGGCCTTGCCTGGGTGTTCGCCCTGACCGGCTGGATGGGCTTGACCCTTGGGCCCATCCTGAACTTCTACGCCGGCCTAAACGGATACACACCCATCCTCCTGGCCTTGGCTGGAACCGCTGGCATTTTCTTGGCGTTGTCCGCTTACGTTTTGATCACCCGCAAGGACCTGAGCTTCATGACCGGCTTTCTTATGACCGGTATGCTGGTGGCTTTCATCGCTGCGATCGCCAACGTGTTTTTGCAGATCTCGGCGCTGGGCCTTGTCATCAGCAGCATGTTTCTGGTGGTGTCCTCGGGCCTGATCATGTGGCAAACCAGTGCGATCATCCACGGAGGCGAACGCAACTACATCTCGGCCACCGTGACGCTTTACGTCATGCTGTATAACATCTTCACCATCTTGCTCAGCTTTTTGGGACAGGATGACTGAACCGCCGTTGTACTCCGCTGCTTCAGAGCCCCGCCACCGCGGGGCTTTTTGCATTTGGCCAGCCTTCCGGGAGTCACCGTCCCCATGCGGTTCGCCTTAGTCATCACCTGCGCGCCATTCACGCATCCCGGCGCCCAGACCGCGCTGCGGTTTGCAACTGCGGCGCTCGAAGCAGGCCACGGGCTGTACCGGGTATTCTTCTACGAGGATGGCGTGCATACCGGGGACGCCCGCGTCAGATCAACGCCGACAGAGACACCTGTGCCGGCTGCATGGCAAGCGCTGGCCCGCGAACACGGCCTCGACCTGGTACTCTGCAGTGGCTCGGCTGCGCGCCGCGGCATGCTGGACCAGACAGAATCCGACCGCCGGCAAACCCTTGGGGGGAACATCGCCGACGGGTTTGCACTCGCTGGCTTGGGCCAGTTGCTCGATGCAACGCTGGAAGCCGAGCGGGTGCTTTGGTTCGGCCCGTGAGCGCCTTGCAGATCGCTTTCGTTCACAGCAGAGGGCCCTATGATGGCCCCTTTGCTCAAGACGGCCTCGACGCGGCGATGGTGGCCGCCGCGTTCGACCAAAAGGTCACACTGGTGTTTGTGGACGACGGTGTGTACCAACTGCTACCAGGCCATGCACCTGCAGCGATCGGAAGAAAGCGAGCCGATGAGGCCCTGGGGCACCTCGGAGCCCTCGGCGTCCAGCGCGTCCTCATCGATCGCGCATCGCTTGATCTGCGCGGTGTCGCAGCAGAGCTGCTCAACCTCCCCGCGAAGCCCATGGAGGCGGGGGACATCGCCCGATTTCTGGAAACCCAGGACCAGGTCTTCGTATTCTGAACCATGGCCACCCTGCACACGGTCAACAAGTCCCCCACGTCAAGCCCTTTGCTGGCCCGCTGCATGCGCTTTGCGGTGCCGCAGAGTGTCGTGTTGTTGATCGAGGATGGTGTTTATGGCGCCACTGCTGCCGTCGCCGGGCAACCCCCGATCGAACCATGGCTGGCGAGCTTCACCTGGTATGTGCTGCGGCCCGACCTGCAGGCACGGGGTCTGCCCGCGGATCTCCTTCACGCTGCAATACAACCGATTGATGACCTGGGCTTTGTGGAACTGGCATTGGCCAGCACACGAATCATCAACTGGTACTGACCTGACCCACAGCAGCCCGGCTCGGGACCGGCAGGCGCAGGCTTTTAGTGGAGCGCACTCGCCGCAAAAAACGTGGCCATCACAGACGCCAGCTGATGCGGATCCGAACTCCCGGCCAACTCGCGAATCGAGTGCATGGCGAAGGTCGGCACGCCGACATCCACCGTAGGGATGCCAAGCTCGGTGGCTGCAATGGGGCCTATGGTGCTTCCACAGGCGAGATCCGACCGCATCACGAACAGCTGCACGGGAACTCCGGTGGCCTCAGCCAGAAGGCGGAATCGGGACTGGGTCGCACTGTTGCTTGCGTAGCGTTGGTTGGCGTTGACTTTGATCACCACGCCGCCGTTCAACTTCGGCCCGTGGTTCGGATCGTGCCGATCGGCGTAGTTCGGATGGATGCCATGGGCGTTGTCCGCAGAAATCAGCATGGAGCGTTGCAGCGCCTGGGTGAGCGTCGCGCCCACTCCGACCCAGCGCTCCAACACGTCCCGCAAGAAAGTGCCCTGGGCGCCTGCTGCAGACGCACTGCCAACTTCTTCATGGTCACTGAGGACCACCATGGCGGGCAGCCGCTCATCGGCAACGCACAACGCTTGGGTTGCGGCGTAGCAACTCAGCAGGTTGTCCAGCCGAGCTGAAGCCATGAATTCCCTGTTGATTCCCACGAACCCTGGTGGCTGCACATCGTACAGACACAGCTCCCAGTCCAAGATGCGTTGCAGGCGGACGGTTGGGTGCGCCAAACGCGCGTGCTCGAGCAGCCAATCCTGAACGCTGAACGCAGCCTTTTCACCGAGCTGCGCCACAACGGCCGGAAGGTGCTGCTGCGCATTGATGCTGCGGCTCTTGTTCGCATCGCGATCGAGGTGAATCGCAAGGCTCGGGATCACCGCAATCGGATCATTCAAGTTAATCAGCACGTCAACCAAGGCCCCCTCACCGGTTACACCGTTCAGGCGACCGGCGATCGAGAGGTCGCGATCAAACCAGGGGTTGAGCAAAACACCCCCATAGGTTTCTACGCCGAGTTGGACATACCCGTGCTGGGTCACAACGGGATCCGGCTTGATCCGCAGGCAGGGGCTGTCTGTGTGCGCTCCAACGATCCGAAGCCCAGCCTCGCCTGCCCCGCGCATGCCGTGAACAAAGGCAATGAGTGACGAACCATTGCGCGACACCCAATAGCGCCCGCCAGGGCGCAGCGTCCAGTCCTCTGATTCGCGCAGTTCAATAAAGCCTGCGGCTTCCAACAGCCGGGTCGCTGCCCCAACCGCATGAAAAGGGGTCGGCGAATCCTGCAGAAATCGGAACAACCCTGCGTTGAACGCCTCTCGTTGTGGCATTGAGGAGACCGGCACCGCACTTCTCCATTCCAGGCACGCCGCATGCGGGCATGGCCAACCTAAACCCATCATGGTACCGGTAGCGGCCACACACTGTCAGGCGCGAATCCGGAGCCCACCACCTATATTGACAAATTCCTTGAACTTCGCCGTCAATGGCCCACGGGTACCCCAGAACTTTAACAGCCCACTCCCGCCGGACAATCGACTAGGCTTTCCGTTATTAAGT
>DHQM01000091.1:13579-13955 GCA_002408105.1 Gammaproteobacteria bacterium UBA5338
AAGCAAAACAAGCGCGGAACGACTGCTCAGGGGCTCCGACGCCGGGAGTGCAAAAGGAACTGACAGAACAAACATGACGTTGTCGCGCAAAATCCTCCTGTTTACCCTCGCCGCCGGAGTCTTCACTTCAGTCGTTATCTTCATGTTCATCGAACAGGTGTTCACGAATCGATTGCTGGCCACCGAAACCGAAGACTTCGCCCGCTCAGAAGCTGGGCAAGCGATGGTGCTCGACCAGCGCCTGACCCGCATTCGGGCGAGTCTCGAAGAACTTGCAGCGGAACTTGCACAGCGCCTGCAAACCGAGCCCACGCCACACACCACTGCCGAACTTGGTTTGGCTGACTTCCCCGATGGTTCGTTCCGCTCAGCCCCC
>DHQM01000226.1 GCA_002408105.1 Gammaproteobacteria bacterium UBA5338
GAGGGCTATACCCACGGCATCGCAATGGTGATTGAAAACGTTCGCCAGCTGCGCGCGGACATCGATGACAGCTGCCCCATGGGTCCGAACGGCAAGCGGCAGCACACCCACGACTACCGTGAGGGCGGCTGCCGTCAAGTGAAGGATGTGGAACTCACCGCCAACCTCGGTTGGGCCACCCCCGGTCAGGGATCCGCACTGGTCATGTCGAAGGACTGAAAGGAGACGAAACAATGAGCGTCGAAGCCGAATACTTGGACATGCCCGTGATGATCGCGGACCTTGAGCGCGAATCCCTCGCATTTTACGGGCATTGTGCCAACCACGACTTTCGTCTGCAGCACTGCGCGCCCTGCGACCTGCTGCGGTATCCACCCACAACGGCCTGCCCCTGGTGCGGCAACCCAGAAGCAAACTGGCGCAGCGTTGAGCCCAAAGGCACCCTCTACTCGTATGGGGAGGTTCACCACGCCATTCAGCCAAGCTTCCGGGCCCACACACCGTACTTGCTGCTGCTCGTGGAGCTGGACACGCAGCAAGGCGAACCCACCGAGCATGAAGCACTGCGTATCATGGGAAATTTGGCCGACGCGGACGGCAATCTGGCCACTCCCGACGTGGTCCGCTCAGTCGGCATTGGCTCGCGGTTGAAAATGGTCTTTCGCGACCTAGCCCCTGGGCTCGCCATGCCCCTTTGGACCCTGGATGAAGCGGCAGACCAACCGGCACACCCCTGGCGCTATCCCCAGGAATAGCCCCGCAGCTTCGGGGCTCCAGCCACCGCCAAGCGGGGCGACTGACCCCGCCCTGCCCAGGTCGAGCGCCCACGACCTGCGGAACGGACCTGCCTGGGGTGGCGGTGCGAGGCACCCCGACCCATGGCATTCTAGCCGCACTTGGAATCGCCGCAGCTCAGGCAGGTCATGCACCCGTCCATCATGACGACCGCCTTGAAGTGGCACTTTCCGCACAGCTGGGCGTACTCGGGGAATGGGCTGTCGTCTGTACTCTCCTGGCTTGGCGCAGGCATCAACTGAAAGTCCTGACGCTTTTCCTCGATCAGCTGCCGCTGGTGGGCATCGAGTTCGGGGGCCTGCAGCATGCCGATCGCAATCAGGTGTTGCTCGATGACATCGCCGATTTCCGCCACCAGAGAAGGGACATATTTACCGCCCTTCTTCCAGTACCCGCCCCGAGGATCAAACACCGAATGCAGCTCTTCGACCAGAAAGGTCACATCACCGCCTTTGCGAAACACCGCTGAGATAATCCTTGTCAGTGCGACAATCCATTGAAAGTGTTCCATGTTCTTCGAATTGATGAAGACCTCAAAGGGCCGACGCAACTCGTGTTCGGTGCCTGGGTTCAATATGATGTCATTGATGGTGATGTACAGGGCATGCTCTGACACATGTTCCGGCGTTCGCACCTTATAGGTCGATCCCTGCAGAACGCTGGGGCGCTTGACGCTCTCGTGCATCTGCACAACTTTGGATTTGGAGGCAGCGGGCTTCTGGACCTCGGTGTCGACCGCAGTGGACTGTGCTGCTTCCGCTTTCACAACCTCGTAGCCAACGATTTTTTCTGTGATTTTGGTGCTCACGGTGAAGCTCCCTGTTGTATGGGTGGATGCGTCGGGCGCCCTGCGTCTAAAACTTGCCGTAGTAGCCTTCCTTGAGGGCATCAAACAAGTTGGCGGCGGTGTGCAGCTCGCCCTCATACTCCACTTCTTCGTTGCCCCTGACTTCCACCACGCTCCCATCGGCGAGGGTGAAACGGTAGGTGGTGTTGGCCAGGTCAGTGTCCTTCACCAGCACCCCCTGGAACGCCTCAGGATTGAAGCGAAAGGTCGTGCAACCTTTGAGCCCTGCACCGTACGCATCGGTGTAGAGGCCCTTGAATGCGTCGAACGGAAAGTCCGTTGGCACATTGACCGTTTTGGAGATGGACGAATCAATCCAGCGCTGGGCGGCGGCCTGAATGGCCACGTGTTCGCTGGGCTGGATGTCATCGGTGGTCACAAAATACTCGGGAAGCTGTTCCGCCGGCTTCTCTGCATCCGGCATGGCTGCGGCATTGATGAGTGCGCGGTAGGCCAGCAGCTCAAACGAATACACCGAGACCTTTTCCTTGGTCTTGCGCCCCTCGCGAATGACATTGCGTGAATAGTGGTGGGCAAAGCTTGGCTCGATGCCATTGCTGGCGTTGTTGGCAAGCGACAAGGAAATCGTACCGGTCGGCGCAATCGAGCTGTGGTGGGTGAATCGGCACCCCACAGCAGCGATTTCGTCGACCAGCGCTGGATCGGCTTCGGCAACGCGCTGCATGTACCGACTGTACTTGGCGTGCAACACTCGCCCCGGGACCAGATCCCCCACTGCGTAGCCATCCTGGGCTATTTCGGGCCGCTTGCGCAGCATTTCTCCGGTCACTGTAAACAATTCGTTCATGATGGGCGCGGGGCCTTTCTCACGCGCCAGGTCGAGGCCAGTCCGCCACCCGGTGAGCGCCAGTTCACGACTCACGTCCTCGGTGAATGCGACCGACTCGGACGACCCATAACGCATTCTCAACATTGTCAGGGTAGAACCAAGCCCCAGATAACCCATGCCATGGCGGCGTTTGCTGATAATTTCATGGCGTTGCTGGTCCAGAGGCAAGCCATTGATCTCGACCACGTTGTCGAGCATCCGGGTAAAGACCGAAACCGCTTCGCGAAACCGCGCCCAATCGAACCGTGCGTGTTCGGTGAAGGGCTCCAATACAAACTTGGTGAGGTTCACTGACCCCAAAAGGCAAGACCCATAGGGTGGCAGCGGCTGCTCGCCACAGGGGTTGGTGGCGCGAATGTTCTCGCAGTACCAGTTGTTGTTCATGGCATTGACCTTGTCGATCAGGACAAAGCCAGGCTCAGCGAAATCATAGGTTGCATGCATGATTTCGTCCCACAGCTCGCGTGCCGGCAGGCTGCGGTACACCTTGCATGCCACCAGGCCTTCATCGTTGACCACCAGCCCTTCGTGGGTCGGCCACTCCAGCCACAATACCCCTGGGTGGCTGTTCAAATCGGCGCCGAACTCACTGACTTCTTCCTGTCGAATCGGGAACGCCAGCGGCCATTCGGCGTTGGACTGTACCGCGCGCATAAAGTCATCTGTGATCAGCAGCGAGAGGTTGAACTGGCGCAAGCGACCGTCTTCTCGCTTCGCCTGGATGAACTCGAGCACGTCTGGATGGCGCACGTCGAACGTGGCCATCTGTGCCCCTCGGCGCCCACCAGCCGATGAAATGGTGAAGCACATGCGGTCGTAGATGTCCATGAACGAAAGCGGCCCCGACGTGTGGGCGCCGGCCCCAGAGACATAGGCACCGCGCGGACGCAGCGTAGAAAAGTCGTACCCGATCCCACACCCCGCTTTCAAAGTGAGGCCGGCCTCATGGACCTTCGCCAAAATGTTGTCCATGGAGTCTTGAACGGTTCCAGAAACCGTACAGTTGATGGTCGAGGTGGCTGGTTTGTATGCCCAGGCGCCGGCATTTGACATGATGCGACCGGCGGGAATGCACCCTTGGCGCAGCGCCCACAGAAAGCGCTCCCGCCAGTGGTCAACTTGTTCGGCATCTGCTTCCACTTCAGCCAACGCCGCGGCCACCCGTTGGTAAGTGCCATCAACATCCAGGTCAACGACAGTGCCGTTCTTTTGCTTGAGGCGGTACTTTTTGTCCCAAATGTCGTGGGACGCGTCCTGCATGGGGATTTCCATTGCCGCTGGGGTGGTTGCGGATACGGCCGATAGCGTGGTGCTCATGGGGTCATCCTTTGCTGTTTTTCGCTGGCGGTTGGACGCAACAAACCGGCCGGCGATGCCGGTTTGCACAGATGCAATGGCTGTACGCATGCAAGGTTCGGCGCCTCGGATCAAGGGGCCCGCCGATGGATTCACCTTACTACAGATCCAAAAAGAAATACCACATGCTGTGCTACTTTTTTTTTATAACACTATATATAGTGCTTTTCTGGAGCGCACCGAAGTCCCGCGTCAAACCACCAAGCGCCTCACTGTGGTGCGTATCAGGGCGCGGCGGGCATTGCACCCGCCCGGCCATGCCGGTAGATTGGCGCGCCTACAAGCGTGCCAATCTACCGGCATGGCTCGCGCAGGCCTTTCACACCCTGAACCCCTGGTTGAACGATGCCATCACCACCGCGGACTGAAGCTGCCAGCACCAGCTGCCGATGCGAATGCAGCGTGCTGTCCCGTGAAACCCTCTCGGGCGGTGTCCTGCGCATTCGCCTGGCCCTGCCCCAACCTGCGTCCGTGGCGTTCGCGGCAGGGCAGTACCTGGTGGTCCATGCCGCCGACGGCGCTGCTGCAGCCTACTCCATCGCCAGCCCGCCACAGACCGCCGATTCGGTGATCGAGCTGCATGTGGGGCCACGGGGTCTCGACAGCGGCAACCTGGACCTGCTCATCACCTCGGGCGACCGGCTGGACATCAGCCTGCCCTACGGCCGGTGCGCGCTGCAGGCGCCACCGACACAACCCACCCTGTTCGTCGCCGCGAGCACTGGCTTTGCGCAGATGAAAAGCATGCTCGAATTCTGTTTCGATGCGGGTTTGCAAGCGCCCCTCTACCTCTACTGGGGAGGAACCAGCGCGCAGGACCTCTACCTCCAGCACCTCCCCGACGCTTGGTCGGCAGCGGTACCGGACTTTCACTTTATTCCCGTGGTGAGTGGTGCCGAACCCAACTGGACAGGGCGCACTGGAATGCTGCACAGTGCGATTCGGGCGGATTTTTCAAGCCTGGCAGGCTGTGGCCTCTACCTCAGTGGTTCACCGCAAATGGTGTACGGCACAGTGGACGGTCTCGGTGGCCTCGGGCTTGCCGAGGCCGACATCCACGCGGACGTGTTCGATTACGCCCCTCGGGACTCCTGAGCGCCAGCACCCAGGTACGGGATCAACCGAATTGCAAATTGGAGACCTCGTCACCTACCGGTAGCGGGTCGGGTCCTGCACACCGGCATCGGCAAAACCTATAGCGCGCAAGCGACAGCTGTCACAGCGGCCACAGGCACGGCCTTGATCATCCGCCGTGTAGCAGGACACGGTTTCTCCGTAGTCCACCCCCAACTCCGTGCCGCGCTGAATGATCTCCGCTTTGGTCAGGTGTAGAAGCGGTGCTTCGACGCGGGGACCTGCACCGTCCACCCCTGCCCGCGTCCCGCAATCGATCAACTGCTGAAAGGCGTGCACGAATTCCGGCCGACAGTCGGGGTAACCTGAGTAGTCAACGGCATTGATGCCAAGAAAAATCGCCCGAGCACCAAGCACCTCCGCCCAAGCCAGGGCGTGGGCCAAGAACAGGATGTTGCGGGCCGGCACATAGGTCACTGGGATGCCAGCGCTGGGCGCCTCGGGCACTGCGATGGAGGGGTCGGTCAAGGCCGACCCCCCAAAGCCACCGAGATCGATTCGCAACACCCGGTGTTCAACTGCCCCGCGGCGCAGTGCCACCCTCCTTGCGGCATCCAACTCGGCCGCGTGGCGCTGGCCGTAGTCGAAGCTCAACGCGTAGCAGCGGTACCCTTGTACCTGTGCCATCGCCAAGACGGTGGCCGAGTCCAATCCACCGGACACCATCACCACAGCGCTCATTGGGTTGCCACCCTCGCTCACCGGCCCTGCACCTCGCCCCAGAGCAACTTGTGCAACTGCAGTTGCAGGCGCGCTCGCAGCCCGTCGGCAACCATCCATCCCGCGAGCTCCCTGGGCTCTAGTGCTTGCCAGACAGGGGAAAGCAGCACTGCTCCCACCCGATCAGACAACCTCCAGCGGTCCATTTGGAACCGTGCCCAATCGTAGTCCTGGCGGTCAGAGACCACGAACTTGACTTGGTCTTTCTGGGTCAGCACATCCATGTTTTCCCAGTGATTGCGGTGACTTTCCCCACTCCCGGGCGTTTTGAGGTCCATGACGATGCTGACCCGGGGGTCAATGTCCGCGCATGGCAGCGCCCCGCTGGTTTCCAGAGACACCCGATACCCATGGTCACAGAGGGCCCGCAACAACCCGCGGCAGCTGGGCTGGGCCAATGGCTCCCCTCCCGTCACACAGACATACTCGGTCGGGTGGCGGGCAACGTCAGCAACAACGGCATTCAGGTCTCGGTGGGTGCCACCCGAAAAAGCATAAGCCGTGTCGCAATAGGTGCAGCGGAGCGGACACCCTGTCAGGCGCACAAACACCGTGGGACAGCCAGCCGATAGGCTTTCACCCTGGAGTGAAAAAAAAACCTCGGTGACCCGCACACGGCCGGTGATCATACCCAGGGTGCTTGCCTCGTCAGCGTAGGTTGCGAAGGTACAACGCCGCCAACCGTGCGGCAGAATGGTCCGGGTAAATTTGCTGGGTTTTCTCCAGCACGGTCCGGGCCTGCTCGGCATCGCCCATCTTGTGGTAGGTCACGCCCAGTTTGTACATGGAGTCGGCGGTCTTGTTGTGGTCGGGAAATTCTGTGATCACCTGGGTGAAGGCGTCACGTGCAGCTTCAAGGTCGGACTCCAGCAGGTACAGCTCGCCCAGCCAGTAATAAGCGTTGGCGCTAAAGGAACCCCGTGGGAAGCGGTTGAGGAACACCAAGAAGCCCTGCTTCGCGGCTTCAAAGTCCCGCGCCCGGACCTTCTCGTACGCCGCCTGATAATGGGCCGCCTCATCCGCCGACGAATCGGGCGCGGCAGCATCCGTCGGTGGCTCCGCCCGGGTCACAAGCGCTGGTGCCGAAGGGGCTTGCTGTGTCACTGGGACCTGCGCGTCTTCGAGCCGGTTCAGCCGACGGTCGAGGTCCAGGTAGTGGTCGCGCTGACGGCTCTTGAGCAAATCGATTTCGTGCGCCTGCTCCTCGACCTGGCCGCGAAGGGTCAACACTTCGGACTGCAACTGCTGCAATTGAAACAGCAGCTCTGCACCCACCCCCCCTGCACCAGCGGCAGGAGTGGGTGCCTCGGCAACCGCGAATGGGGTTGCGAGCAGTACCGCCAGTCCGAATCCGCGCGCGATGCGCATCAGTATTTCAGCTCCACGCGGCGGTTCTCGTCCCAGGCCGCTTCGGTGTGCGACGGATTGGCAGGCCGTTCCTCGCCATAGCTGACCACCCGTATGCGGCTGGCCGGCACCCCTTCCAGAAGCAACAGGTTGCGCACCGCTTTCGCACGGCGCTCGCCGAGCGCGAGGTTGTACTCACGGGTACCGCGCTCGTCGGTGTGCCCCTCAAGCAACAGGGTTTGGGTCGGGTTTGCAATCAGGTACCGGGCGTGTGCGAGCACCAGGTCACGAAACTCCGGCTGCAGGTTGTCGTCATCGAAACCAAAGTACACCAGGGTGCCAAGTTCGGACAGATCGGGCAGGGTTGCGCTGCTGATGGCACCGTCGTCGCCAACCCCGAAACTTTCCGCACCAGCCCGGTCAGCTTCCTGTCCCGCAGCGCCGCTCTGATCGGCACCCTGCATGCCCTGGGCCTCAACTGCAGGCGGTAGCTGGTCTGAATCGGGTTCCGGCGCAACGCCACCGCGGCTTCCACAGCCTGCCAGCAGCGCAAACACGAGCGATAGGAACAGCGTGCGCAAAGGCGCGGTCATGGGCATCATCGGACTCCTCCGGGTTGTGGTCTGTTGGTCAAGCGTGACGGCTAGGGTGTCAGTGGAGACCAGGCCGGCTCGCGAACGTCCCCGGTGCTCGACGGCAGTCGAAATTTGACTTTTCCGTCCACTGAAACGGCCGCCAGTATACCGCGGCCGCGGCTTTGGGTGGCATAGAGCACCAGTTCTCCATTGGGCGCGACACTCGGTGACTCATCCAGGCTGGTGTCGGTTAAGACCCGCACGTTTCCGCGCTCCAGGTCTTGCACCGCGATGTGGAAGACGCCGTCGCGGCGGTGGACCATGACCACCGACCGCCCGTCGGGAAGCGGAATCGGCCGGGCGTTGTAGTCACCCTGAAACGATACCCGCTGCACCCGACCCGAGGCCAGGTCGACCCGGTAGACTTGAGGGCGCCCGCCTCGTCCCGAAGTGAACAGAAGCGCGCGCCCATCGGGCGTAAACCGGGGTTCAGTATCAATGGCAAAGTGGTCCGTCACGCGGCGCAGTTGACGTGACTCGAGGTGCAGCAGGTAAATCTCTGGATTGCCGTCCTTCGACAGCACCATCGCCAGCTGCTTGCCATCCGGTGAGAAATCCGGCGCGCTGTTGATCCCGGGCCAGTGGGTCACCCGCTCGCGCACGCCAGAAGACAGTTCCTGCACGTAAATGGCCGGGGCGCCCGTTTCAAATGACACATAGGCGATGCGCTCCCCACCCGGGGCCCAGACCGGCGACATGATCGGCTCGACCGACTCCAGAATCACGCGTGCATTGTACCCATCGGCATCAGCCAAATTGAGCCGATAGCGCCGCTCATCGCCCACGCCAACTTCAGTGATGTACAAGATGCGGGTCGCGAAGATGCCTTCGATGCCGGTGATCTCCGCGTACACCTGGTCACTGATTCGGTGGGCCAGGTTGCGCAGCTGGGTCGCACTGGAGGTCAACACCTCTCCCCGCAGGCGCTTGCCCTGCAGCACACTGAACAACTCGTAGGTCACCCGCTGGCGTCCATCAACCGTGCCCTCGACCACGCCGACCAACAAGTACTCCGCGCCGATCAAACGCCAATCCCGGTACACCACCTGGGTGGCGTTTTGGGGGCTGCTCAACATGTCTTCCGGCTCAATGGCGCGGAATCGACCGCTGCGACGCAGGTTGTTGCGCACGATTTGCGCCACGTCCAGGCCATCGTCCATGGCGCCCGCGAAGGGGACCACCGCGATCGAAACCGGCTGGTCGACACCTTCGGTGATTTCGATGGTCAGCATGTCCGCCGACAGGCCCTGTGCCAACAACACCAGGGCCCCGCCCAGCAGCGCTCGCAAGCGAAGCCATTGTCTCAACGTGCCGGACTGACCTCGGACCGTCTGTGTCCAACCCATGCGCCACCCTTTCAACATGTACCCACTCCTCAACTGCACAACCTACATCGCTGCCCAAGGGCACGCCGCAACCCAAACCTATACGGACGCCGACTTCCGGGCATCACTGCGGCAGGTCGTCTGGCCGGAACCGCAACCTCAACCGCCGAAAGTAACGGTCGAACAGGCGCGGGTCATCCGGCACCGCAAACCGCCCAACTTTCTGCACCGCACGCACGGCTGAGGCGTCAAACGCGATTGATTCGCTACTTTGAACGACATCCACCTGAACCAGCTCACCACTCGGCACCAGTTGAATTTCCAACTCGACCTCCATCCCCCGGCGAGCATTCAAAGGGCGCGACCAGTTTTGTGTGATGTCTCGCGCGATCACGGCCTTGTACGAGGCCACCTCCGCGTTGTCAGGGCCGGACTGGCTCGCCTCGGGAGCGGGCCG
>DHQM01000005.1:0-4587 GCA_002408105.1 Gammaproteobacteria bacterium UBA5338
TTCCCCCGCCCGGCGGTGCTGATGGACCATTACCTGAACGGCGAAACCTTGATCGAAGCCTATTGGAAGAGTGTCGCGAGCCCGGGACAGGGGCTGTTTGTGGGCGAGCCGCTGGCACGGCCGTTCGGCCTGGCACCCTGGTCGAACGAGGGCGATCGAATGTGAGGTGGTTGGCACTTTTGGCCCCTGCACTCCTTCTCTGGCTGTGGCTGGGATAAGAGGGCCTGGTTGCAGGTCTAGACTCAGGGCAGATGCAATGGCTAATGGCTTGAGGGTGACGGGGATGCGCGCAGCGTCATGCAGTCGGTGTGGAGGCAGTGGCGTGAAATTCCTGTTGTGGGTGCTCGTCGCCTTCAGTGCGTCCGGTGCCCGCGCCGACGTGATCAACCGCACCAGCAGTTTTATCTATCTGCAACCTGAGGCCCCTGGGGCCCTGATTGCCTTGCCCCCCGGCGGCAGCTTTTACGGCGATCAGGACGCGGTATTGATTCCAGATCCGTATGGCGTCCGGGTATTCAAAACCGTCGATCGAACCCATGCACTGGTCAACACCAGTGCGGGCGTTCGGTCTTTTGGCGGCAATCCCGTGGAACGTTTGGGTCAGCGGCTGTTCGGTGGTTGGCTCACTGCGGAAAAACGCTGGGGATACCGCTGGGCAAGGCGCCTGGTCCGTGTATACCGCGAGCTGGTCACCTAGGCGCGGGTCGCCTTTTCGCCGCACAATCGGCTTTGGCTTGCCATCAAACCGTCAAACTGGGCCAGTAGGCTCTCGGTCCGCGCACTCGGGCAGGGTACCTGGCGGCGCATGCGCAGGGCGAGACGCCCCTCTGCGGACAACACGTTCAGATAATGGACTTTTTATCGCGCTGCATTGAAGATAGCCGTGCTTTTGTCGTGGCCGGCCAAGAGAGCCGAACCGACGAGAACCGTTCATTCGAATTTGCCCAGTTCAAGGACCGCCCCGTGAGTTCAAATCAAGCTGCTGCCTTTTTCAGCCATACTGGCCGACTTGCCCCTGTCGCTTGTCTGCTCGTTTTCGCCCTCGTTGGTCTGGGGGTGGGCAGTGCCTGGGCTGAGCCGTCTGCAGGCGCCGATCGGGCAGCCTATTTGATCCAACCAGGGGATGTGCTGGGCGTCTCTGTGTGGCGCGAAGACGGTCTCCAACAAGAGGTACTGGTTCGACCGGACGGCGGAATCAGCTTCCCTCTGGTGGGTGAGGTGCGGGCCGCCGGCCAAAGTGTCCCTCAGGTGGCCGAGGAAATTTCGAAGAAACTGGCCAAATTCATTCCCGACCCGGTGGTGAACGTCACCTTGCTGCAACTGCAGGGCAATCAGGTGTATGTCATCGGTAAAGTCAATCGGCCTGGCAACTTCACCGTTACTCGCCAACTGGACGTGCTGCAGGCGTTGAGCATGGCGGGCGGCATGTCAGCGTTTGCCGATGACAAGAACATACTGGTGCTGCGCCGTGGGGCCAATGGCCAACAGAGTGCCCACCGATTTAACTACCGCCAGGTCGAGCAGGGCGAAGCTTTGGAACAGAACATCCATTTAGAGCCCGGCGACGTGGTGGTGGTGCCCTGATTGGCTCCGCTTGACTCCCCAATCCCACCGAGCGGGCGATTTTGAGACACTCGGGCTGCCTTTTTCAGTGGAGCGCCTCAGCGCGCCGGCTGTGTGGTCTGGCCACCTGTGCCGGTGCAGCATTGGCGATGGCTGAGCAGGCCATTGCTGAAGCCTGGCTGCAGGCGGCTGAGGTTGGACTGTTCGTCCGGGCTGACGACAACGTGCGCCTCAATCAATCTGGCGATGACGACGTGGTTACCCAACTTCGGGGTGCACTTGGGGCCGGTTACCGAACCGAGCGATCAAGCGCTTTTGCTGAGCTTTCCGCGGACGCCAACCGCTACGCCGAACTGGACACCCTGAACCACGAAAACATCGGCGTTGATGCGGACTTGTCGCATCAGTGGGAGCGCAGTTCGGTCAATTTGGGGCTTGGGTACAGCCGCGAGTCAACACTCCGGTCTGAGCTGGAAACCACCGGCTTGGTACAAGAGGACATTCGCAGGGTGCAGTACTACGCCCAGCCCAGTTGGTCGCATCAACTGGGCGTCAAAAGCAGCGTGTCTGTCCAGTATTACCTGGCCGACGTGGACTATGCCGCCTCTGGGAGCGGGCTGACGGACTACGAGTATCAGACGGTGCAGGTCACCTACCAGTACACCGAGGACGAAACCCGCAGCTGGTGGACCTCGGGATCTGCACTCCAGTATGAGCCGAAGGACATTCCCCTGGAGTCATCGGAGGTGGGAATACAGGCCGGCGTGCAGCAGCAATTCAGCCCGCAGTTCTCGGCGAGCGTTTCGGTTGGAATCCGGGACGAGGAGTCAACGCGAACCTTTCTCGCTGGTACACCCTTTGCTTACGAGGTGACTGAAGAGGACACGGGGTTGTCGTTTGATTTGGGCGCGGTTCGGCAGTTGCCTTTGGGGCAACTGGAGGCTGAACTGCGACGACGGGTTGACCCTGGTAGCACAGGGGAATTGTTGCAGCGCGACCAATTTCTGTTGCGGGGGCTTCATCCGCTCTCCGAACGCCTGAGCTTCCGCTGGCAATTCTCCTATTACAGCAATGAGGAGGTCAGTGGCCTCTCGGGCAGCGCAACCGAGGAATACAATTTTTTGCGGGTTGAGCCGCGATTGAGTTGGAGAGCAAGTCCTGAGTGGGTGTTCGATGTCGCATACCGGTACCGAAGGCGTGACCGCGATGGCGCCGGCGATGCAGACTCGAATACCGTGCTCCTTTCTGTGCGTTACCAGGCCCCCACACAAATTCGACCCTAGGCTGCAATGTGTAGCGACCGCCACACACTGGTGCAGCCCAAAGATCCGAGTCAATCGAGTCAATGTCAATAGAGATGCAAGGAATGGAAAATACCCAAAACATCGGCGATTACCTTGCGATCCTGCGCCGGCGGCGGACGCTGTTGCTGGGTGTGTTTTTTGCCGTTTTGGCCATCGGATTGCTGGTTGCCGTGCTCTTGCCAGCACGTTACACATCGACCGCCACGATCCTGGTGGAGCGCCAGGAAATCCCGGAGGAGTATGTTCGTTCGACCATCACGACCTATGCCGATCAGCGCATCCAAGTGATCAGCCAGCAGGTCATGACCACGGGAAACCTGAGTCGCATCATCCAGGAATTCAACTTGTATTCCAGCCTCACCGACCGGCAGCCGATTTCCTCGGTCGCCGACCGCATGCGGGACGACATCAGTTTGGACCCTGTGGTGGCGGAAGTCGTGGACCCAAGGTCTGGACGACCCAGTTCAGCGACCATCGCCTTTCAGCTCTCCTATACCAGTGAGTCTCCCGTACTGGCCCAGCGGGTCGCGAATGAACTGGTGACACTGTTTTTGAACGAGAGTGTCAGACAGCGAACCGCGCAGGCACAGGAAGCGACCTCGTTCCTCGCCGATGAAGCCGGCCGGCTGCGGGAACAGATCCTGGATCTGGAAGAGCAGCTTGCGACCTTCAAGCAAGACAACCTGGACAACCTTCCCGAGCTCTCGCAGCTGAACATGCAGCTGATGGAGCGCACCGAGCGTGAGTTGGGCGAGGTAGAGCGCCAACTCGGGTCCCTTGAGGAACGGCGCATCTACTTAGAGTCTGAGCTTGCGCAGCTGGCACCCAGCAGCACGTTGTACGGTGCAGACGGCGCTCGAATTCTGAGTCCGGCAGACCGCCTGAAGTCGCTGGAGGCTCAGTTTGTGGGCTTGCAAGCGGTCTATTCCGCTGACCACCCCGATTTGGTGAAGATGCGCAAAGAGATCGAGGCGCTGCGCAAGCAGGTTGCAACGACCAACACACGCGCTGATCTGGCTTTGCAGTTGCGCCAACAACGGGCGGAGTTGGGGCAACTGCAGGAGCGCTACGCGCCGGCCCACCCGGATGTGCGCAGCCTGGAGCGCCAAGTGGCCGAAACGGAGCAACAGTTGAATGCGCTGCCGCTCCAAGAGGGGGAACAGCCCGCACTCGAGACCCGACCAGACAATCCGGCATACATTCAACTGCAGGCTCAGCTCAAGGCCACGGACACCGAACTCAAGTCACTGGCCGAAAGCCGCGCAGCGCTGCAGCGCAAGCTTGAATCCTTGGAGCAGCGAATCGTCCAGGCGCCGCAGGTTGAGCGAGAATACCGCAGCCTGACGCGTGACTATGAAAACGCGGTTGCGAAGTACCAGGAAGTTCGTGCCAAGCAAATGGAGGCGCAACTGTCGCAGTCTCTGGAGCAAGAGCGCAAGGGGGAGCGGTTCGAGCTGATTGAGCCGCCGCTGCTCCCACAGGTGCCCTCAGCGCCCAATCGACCCGCGATTGCATTTTTGGCCTTTGTGCTGGCCAGCGCGGGGGCTGTCGGCACCGTGGCCGTGCGCGAAAGCGTTGACGACGGTGTATACAGTGTGGGTGACCTCAGTGCCGCTGTCGGTGCCATGCCGATCGCGGTCATTCCCTATATTGATACCGACGAAGAACACACCAGGTCCCGTCGGCGGATTTGGCTGCTTGTCGCCGGCGCTGTGGCTGC
>DHQM01000005.1:4898-8595 GCA_002408105.1 Gammaproteobacteria bacterium UBA5338
TGGTTCGCTCTGATGCGGCGATTGGGGCTATAAGATCAACGGATGAGTGCTGTAGACGGCTCAGATTACCCACGGCAGTGTGACTTATGGAACGCATTAAAGAGGCGCTAGAACGTGCGCGCGAGGAGCGGGACCAGTCTGGTGTACCGGTGCAGCGGCGGTCGAACACATCCACCGGTGCCGCGCGGGATCCCGCGCCGAAAAAGATTGAGTACACAGAAACCCGCATCCGGCCCCGGGACGATGCTCGCCTGGACCAGTGGCGGGTGGTTGCCCACAGACCACAGTCGCCAGCGGGTGAAGCCTTCAAAGTGCTGCGGACCCGGGTTTTGCAGCGCATGATGGCAAAGGACTGGAGTGCACTCGCGGTCACTAGCCCAACCATGGGAAATGGAAAAACGGTCACTGCTGTGAATCTGGCCATCAGCCTTGCGCGTGAGGTCAACCACACGGTGCTGCTGGTCGACTTCGATTTGAAACGCCCCAACGTCCACAACTTTTTCACTGATGAACCAGGTCCTGGGATCAGTGACTACGTTTCGCGCGATGTTCCGCTGACAGAAATCCTGTTCAACCCTGGCATCGAGCGGCTCGTGGTGCTGCCTGGCAACGAGGCCATGGAAGACTCATCAGAAGTGCTGCTGGCGCCGAAAATGCTTGAGTTGGTGGAAGAACTGAAAAGTCGATATCCCAACCGGATCGTCATTTTCGATTTGCCGCCTGCACTGTTCTTTGACGATGTGTTGGCGTTTTCTCCTTACATTGATGCCGTCCTCATGGTTGCCGAAGAAGGGGTCACCACAAAACAGCAACTGCAGCAGGCGTGTGGGATGATCGACGCAGAGCGTCTGTGCGGTGTGGTGCTGAACAAATCGACGGCCCCCCACACGGACATGGGCGCCCAATATGGGTACGGCAGCCGGTGAGCGAATCCCGGCGTCAGTCGGCAGCAAGGCCTCCTTCCAACGCCAGAGCCATGGCCGGAGAGGCATGATGTACGAAGCTTTTTACGGCTTGCATGAGAAGCCATTTTCCATATTGCCTGACCCGGATTTTTTATATTTGAGCAAGCGCCATGAAATGGCCTACACCTTGCTTCAGTATGCCGTGGAAAGCCAGGCCGGCTTTGCTGTCATTACGGGTGAAGTGGGGTGTGGAAAGACCACTTTGCTGCGCCACTTGTTGAACGAACTGCCCGCCGATGTCACCGTGGGCATGCTCACCAACACCCATGAGTCGTTTGGGCAGCTGCTCCAGTGGATACTCCACGCCTTCGGACTGTCCTATCAGAGCCGCAACAAAGTCGATCTTTATCGGAATTTCACGCAGTTTTTGATCGAGGAATACAGCCAGGGACGGCGCACCCTGCTGATTATCGATGAAGCACAAAACCTCAGCCCCGCGATTTTGGAAGAGCTTCGGATGCTTTCGAACATCAATGCCGACAAGGACCAGGTGTTGCAAACGATTCTGGTCGGCCAACCCGAACTGAAAGCAAAGCTCAATCGCCATGACTTGCGCCAGTTCGCGCAGCGGGTGGTGGTGGACTTCGAATTACAGCCTCTGGATCCACAGGAGACCTCCTCCTACATCGAAACCCGTTTGCGGCGTGCCGGAGGCACTCGCCAGCTGTTTACGCCCGAAGCGGTTGAATTGATTTACCAATGGAGCGGCGGCGTGCCCCGAAAAATCAATGTGCTGTGCGACACCTCCATGGTGTATGGCTATGCCACAAAATCCCCTGAGCTGGCGGCCGAACTTGTGGCAGAAGCGATTGGCGACAAGGCGGACAACACGGTGTTTTCTGGACCGGTTGAGAAGGATGAACCCCGAGCCGCAGGTGGAAGTGAGGGGAAGAAGGGCGACGACAACAAGATCACCATCTCCGTCGACCGCGACCTGGTCCGCGACTTGTTTTCGAGGTGAGGTTCGCTGCTGACCTGATGGGTGCACCCCTTCCACTCCACATGGAAGAGGTGGCCGGTAAGGGCTTGCGAGCTTTCGAAAAGACCGGCTGCAGAGCTTAGAGTCCGTTTAGATATGCTGGCGAATTTGGTCATTGCAGGTGCGCCCAAATGTGGCACCACGTCCCTGTATCACCACCTGGCCGATCACCCTCAGATGGCAGCTTCACTGCGGAAAGAGACCTGCTATTTCATGGACCCGGACTATCCGTTGTTCAGAGAGAAATCCAATTATCGGGACCACGGCGTCGCGGGATATGAAGAACACTTTCCACCAACCCTCGACCCCCAAGTGAAATGGGTGTACGAAGCCACCCCTGACTATTTGTACCAACGCACTGCACGGGACCACCTCGGCGATGTAAACGAGAACATGCGGATCGTTTTTTTACTCCGCCACCCCGCAGACCGCGCGTACTCGATGTTTAAGTTCGCTCAAAACAACATTGGCACCATCTCCAAGGGCCTGTCGTTTTCTG
Source organism: Gammaproteobacteria bacterium UBA5338 (assembly GCA_002408105.1). GTDB lineage: Bacteria > Pseudomonadota > Gammaproteobacteria > Pseudomonadales > UBA5862 > UBA5862. The sequence continues at coordinate 7,342 of DHQM01000005.1, forward strand.
CGTTTTTGGACGACATCAGGCAAAAGCCGGAACGGTATAGAAGCAGAAAAATTGTTGCGAGCCTGGTTGAGCACGGCCATTACATTGACTACTTGGCCGGTTGGTTCGAACGCCATCCCAATCGCGTATCCGTGTATTTGTTCGAGGACCTGCGCGATTCACCTGTACAGTTCATGAAGCAGTTCGCTTCCGAATTTGACATTGATCCGGACTATTTTGAATCGATTTCGTTGTCTACAAAAAATGAAACCATTGAGACACGCAACAGGCAACTGCACCGCATGTATCGAAAGCTGCGGCGCCAAGCCTGGGTCAGATCGCCACGATTGCGCCAGGCGGGTGCTGGTCTGTACCAATGGGTGAACAAAGAGGGCGCGGGTGCAAAGGACGGCATCCGGCCGCAGGCGAGCGATGAAGACCGACAAGCCCTGGCCCAACTGGCTGCTGAGTATGCGCCAGGCATCCACGCCTTAGAATCACTGCTTGGGCGGGAATTGACCGCTTGGCGACAGAAGTACCCAGCCGCCCCCCAGGTGAACCTGTGACCGGAGCGGCCCAAAGGTCTCCTGATTTTATGGTGGTGGGCGCCCAAAAATCGGGCACAACGTCGCTTCACCATTACCTGGGGTTCCACCCTTCGGTTTTTTTGCCCGCCACAAAAGAAACCAAGTTCTTTGTCGACCCGGAGCGGTATCAGAACGGGCCAAGTTACTACCGAGAGGAGTACTTTGGTTCAGTGCAGGCCGGCCAGACCGCCGGCGAAGTCGACCCGGATTACATGTATTTTTCGGAAGCTTTGGATCGCATGCAGGCCTGCCTGGATGTTTCCAAACTGAAGATCATTTTTTTGCTGCGTGACCCGGTTGAACGGGCATTTTCCCACTACCTGATGACCTTGCGCCGCGGGCACGAACCACTCAGTTTTGGCGACGCCGTTCAAGCCGAAGCCGAACGGCTTTCAACCGCAGCGTACTTTGACCGGATGCACTACAGCTATGTGGACCGTGGCCGGTATGTGGGGCAGATCCGCCGGTTCTTGGAGGTTTTTGATCGGCAGAACACACTCGTCTTGTTTACCGAGGAATTGGAGCATTCACCCGCGGATCTGATGCACTCCGTGTTCGAGTTCATCGGTGTTGATGGGTCTGGTTTTGTCGGTGAAACCGAGCGGTTCCATCAAGCCGAAGTGCCTCGGAACCTTTGGCTGCTGCGGCGAATCAAGCAGGCGGACACCCTAGAAAAGCGAATCCTGCG
>DHQM01000005.1:8783-15617 GCA_002408105.1 Gammaproteobacteria bacterium UBA5338
AAAAAGCGAATCCTGCGACGCCTGGCACCGAGCGCGCTGCGGGCAAAGTGGCGGGCCTCATTGCTGCAGATGAACCAAAAGCCGAACTCGGGCGAAAATGCTGTGACCATGGAAGAAGAGGTCAGGGTCCAGCTAAGAGACCACTACCGGCCATTCGATCAGCAGTTGGCTGAGCTTGTCGGCAGGGCGCTGCCTTGGCAGTGACAGAACAGCACCCTAGACCTCGGGAATCCGCCTTCACCACCGTTTCGAAAGGCGGGGCCGTGCACCTGGTCGGCAAGCTCAGTTCGAGTCTGATTGGATTCGCCATTTCCATCGTTGTGGTGCGGTATCTGGACCGCGCAGAGTACGGTTTGGTGACGCTGGTGTATTCGCTTGCCGGAATTCTGTCGATCCTCTCCCTGCTGGGGCTGAAGTCAGGGATTCCAAGGTACTTGGCGCATGCTCGGGGGCTTGGGCGCGCGCCGAGCCTTGAAGGTGTCGTCACGCCCCTGCTTCTTGGCATCCTGGCTTTGTCCTCGGGTTTGGCCGCCATGGCGTCCTTCCAGGCCGATGTGGTCGCTGGCTGGTTCGACAAACCTGCCTTCGCACCGGTGTTGGCCGTGATGGTGTGGCTGTTGCCAGCGCTCGTCTGTATCCGGTTCCTGGTGGCGCTTTTTCGCGGCAAGGAAAACGCCAAAGCGAAGGTGGTGTTCGAGGACATCCTGTACCAGGGGGCGCGGCTGCTGTTGTTGCTCGGAGCCGTGTTTGCGGGCCTTGGGTTGTCTGGGGTCGTGTGGGCCTATTTGGTGTCGGCCTTCGTCGCGGCAATCGGTTTTTTGCTGTTTGCAGCGCGCAAGACGCCGCTGTTTCGCCGAGCTCGGTTCGACTGGCGCGGGGCTGGTGCCCTGCTGAGGTTTTCGCTGCCGCTGACCGGCGTTGAGCTCATGCTCCGCCTGTTCAGCGTGCTGCCGGTGGTGTGTTTGGGGGTTTGGTCCACTGCGGAGCAAATCGCACTGTTCAACGCGCCACTGCGAGCGGGTGCGTTCATCAATTTGCCCATGGTTGGGCTGCTGTTTCTGTTTTTGCCCGTGGCCACGCGGCTGTTCGCCCAGGGCCTGATGCCTGAGGCCGATGAGCTTTACCAAAGCACCACCAAATGGATCAGCTTTCTTTCTCTGCCCATTGGTTTGGTCTTGTTACTGGATGGGGAGTTTTTCCTGCACACATTGTACGGCCCGGAATACGCCGAGGGTTGGCCTGTTTTGGCGGTGTTGGCCGCGGGCCTGCTGCTGCACAATTTTTTTGGCATAAACGGCAACGCCATGGTGGCCATGGGCTACCGAAGTGCGCCCCTGGCCTCATCGTTCATTGCGGTCTGCGCCTCCCTCGCGCTCTCGGCCTGGCTGATTCCCGGGCATGGCGCACTCGGCGCGGCACTGGCGGTGGCCACTGGCCAGACGCTTTCCAACCTGTACCTGTCCGCCATGCTCTACTGGCGCGCTGGCATCCACCCCTTTCATGGGTCGGTCCTCGCGCCGATTGTCTGTGCCGGTGTCGCCGCGGGCGCTGCGCACCGGCAGTTGGGGCTGTGGGCCCCCTTCGAACACTCGGTGGTCCTGCACGGGTTGTTTTGGATGGCCATGCCTGGCCTCGTGTCGGCAACCGCACTGGGGCTGCGGGCACTGAATGACCAAGACCTGGAAGTGCTGGACGCATTTGAGCGCCGGATCCGGGGTACCAAGCAATTGTCGGCTTGGCTTCGTGCCCGTGGTTGGGTCCGTTCGGCAGCAGGTGCCGGCTCGTGACCCGGCTGTTGGTGCACATCGGCCACCACAAAACCGGCACCAGTTGGCTCCAACAGGTGCTGTTCCCCCAACATCCGTTGTTCGTGCCCTTGGTCGATTCCGCTGCGCCCTGGAACGACGCTTTGATGCGTGCGCTGGTCGCGGTGCGCAGCGGCGATTTTGATGCGGCCAGCGCGTCCCGGCTGTTGCAGGAGCGGATCTCCCGTGCCCAGATTCGGCACGGCCAGATCGGTGTGGTTTCCGCGGAGCGCCTATCCGGCCACCCGCTCTCCGGCGGGTACGACAGCCACGCCATTGCGGGGCGAATCCACCAGATTGCACCGGATGCATTGGTGTTTGGTGTGGTGCGTGGACAGCGCTCGATGATTCGCTCCAGCTACCAGCAACTGGTGATGGAAGGGTTTCCCGGAACCATCGAGCAGTGGCTGTTCGCAGAGACATGGAAGGGTACAGGGTTTCGCTGGGAGTACTATGAGTTCGACCGTTTGCTGCGACGCTATCAAGCGCTGTTTGGCCCTGAGCAGGTGTTGTTTATGCGGTACGAGGGGTTGATTGCTGAACCCGGGCTGTTCATCCGCCAATTGACTGAGTTCTGCGGGCTGCCAGAGCCCGCTGGGTTGCAAGACGGCAGGGTCAACCAAAGCCTCGGGTGTCTTGGCACCCGGGTCTTTCGCCACCTCAACCACTTGCGCCGCACCGAATTGAACCGGTTCCCGATGGTGGCGCTTCCGCATGCAGTTTTCCCTGCAACCAAGCGGGCATTGCGTTTAATTGAGCGTCTAACTGGCTCAAAGGACCTGCTGCTGCCGCAGGGGTTGGAGCAGGAGATCGAGCACCGCTACGCCGAAAGCAACGCGCGGCTTGCCGCACTGATCGACAGGGTCGAATCGAAGTGAGCGCCATAAAACTGATTCCACGCGCCCTGCAAACGGGCAGTGGCTGGCTTGGCGCTCTGGCGGCGCAGCGGCGTTCATTTTGGTTCCGTCTGCGCGGTGCCCAGGTGGCGCCGGGGGTCAAGTTCTTGGGGCCAGTGGCTTGCAAAAATCCGATGGGGCTGCATTTGGGGCCGGGGGCCGTGGTCGCTTCGGGCGCCAAACTCAACATTGAGCCGGGCGGGTGCATTCGCATTGGCGCCCAGGCAAGAATCGGTGAACAGGTGTTGATCACAGCAAAACGGGGCGCAGTTGTCGACATCGGCGCGGACAGCCACATCAATACGCGTTCTATTTTGACCTGTTGGTCGCAGGTGACCATCGGGCGGCAGTCGCTGGTGGCACCCCACTGCCACATCACCGACCGCAACCACGGGATGGACCCCGGCTCCCCGATTGCGCTGCAACGTGGTGAAATCGCGCCCATCGAGATTGGGGATGGTGTTTGGGTGGCGAGCTCCAGCATCATTCTGTGTGGGGTGCGCATTGGCGATGGTGCCGTGGTTGCAGCCAACAGTGTGGTCAATCGGGACGTCGAGCCTATGGCGATCGTGGGCGGATCTCCCGCGCGGTTTCTCCGCAGCCGCAGTGCCTTAGCGGTGGAGATAGACGCGTGATTCGCATCGGCTTGCTGTTGTTCGTGGTGTTTGCTGCGTTCGACAGTTTCTATCTTCTTCCCTGGGCCCGCATCCCCGGGGTTTTCAATTTTTCTGACCTTGGCCTGCTGGGAATTCTCGGGGCGTTGCTGGTGCAGCTGGGGCTCACCTCCAGCGACCGGGTGCGTGAGATGTTCCGCCAGCCGGAAGTGTGGCTGGCTTTGGTGTACCTGGTGATTGTGTTGATGCAGGTTTCCCTTGCGGGGCTGAACTATCGGCAGTCCGTGGTCAACGGTGTGGTGGCGGCGCGCCACCAGTTCTACTACCTGTCCTTGCCGCTGGTGTATTTGTGCATTCGCTCCCTTGGAGAGTTCCGGCTGTTCTTGAAGCTGCTCTCGCTGGTTGCCTGCGCCGTATTTGCGCTGGCATTGGTCAACTACTTCGTCGCGCCGATTTTTACCCACCGCTATGCGGAGGGCCACCACACGCGCATGGGTGTGGTGCGCGGTTTCATTCCTGGAATGGCCCTGATCGGTTTCGCGGCCGTCTGGGAGGCGGCGCAATGGGTTGGCGGGTACCAGCGGGGTTGGGCCGTTTCTGCTCGCGGGTTGTGGCTGTTTGCCGCGCATTTTTTTCGCCAGACCCGCAGCCGCCTGGTGGCCATCACCCTGGTGTGGGTGGCCCTGCTGTTGGTGCACCGCCGCTTCGGTTTGCTGGTTTTGCTCGCTGGTGTGTTCAGCGTGGCCGCTTTGGTGGCAGAAATGACACTCGAGGAGAACCTCATGGTGGGCCTGTTCACCTCGACCGCTGAAGACATCGGAGAAGTGGAGGGCACCTGGAACGCGCGGTTGCAGCAATTGGAGGTGGTGTGGCACGAGTTTCAAGACCACCCGATTTTGGGCAGTGGGGCGACCATTCTCCGGATTACCGAAGGGACTGAAGGCACAGCGAATCGAGCCGCGAATGCCCTCGCACACAAGGCGGACCTTGGTTATCCGAGCATGCTGAAGGCCTACGGCCTGGTGGGTGTGCTTTGGCTGGTGGGCTTTTTGTCCGTGATGGGCGTTCGTGCGTACCGGGCCTGGCAAAGTGGTAACGCACTGGAGCGCTGCCTGGCGCTATTTTGCCTGGCGTACCTCCTGTTCGTGGGCATCAGTGGATTAACGATCAACCACTTTATGTTTTCTGAAGGAATTCTGATGCTGTGTATTGTCGGTGCACTGGTGGCATCTTTGCGCCAGACCCAGTCCAGGCGCTTGCCAAATGAGGCCGGTCATGCCTCCTGAAGTTTCGGTGCTGATCGTCAACTGGAACAGCCACGAGGAAACCTGCCGTTGCGTCAAGTCCGTCGCCAGCCACTTAAATCATGTGTCCCACGAAATCATCGTGGTCGACAATGCATCAAGCGATGGAAGTGTGGCGGCGCTGGAAGCGCTCAAGCTGCCACAACTTACCGTGGTTCTATCCACGGTCAACTCGGGGTTCGTGGGCGGCAACAACCTGGCAGCGCGCCATGCCACGGGGCGCTACTGGCTACTGCTCAACAGTGACACCGTTATGTTGAGCGGCCAAGTAGCAAGCACATTGGATTACCTTGACGCTCACCCAGAGGTGGCCATCGCAGCGGGACCACTGGAGACCGGGGGGGGCGAGCGTGCGCACCCTGGCCGGGGCTTTCCGTCTCTGTGGATGGTGTTTTTCGTGAACGTAATCCGACGCATTTACGCCGTTGAAACCGCCGCGTACCGCCGCCACCTGTGCCGACATTTACCGCTCGATGAAATTGCCGAAGTGGACTGGCTGACCGGCGCTTACCTCTTTGTGCGGGCGAGTCTGGTCGATGGCGAGCCATTGCTCGATGAACGAATTTTCATGTACTACGAGGACACCTTGCTGTGCATGCGAGCAAAGCGCAGGGGCCACAGCGTGCGGTACCTACCGGATGCGCCGGTGGTTCAACACTTGCATGGTGTCTCTGCACGCAAGGCCCGTGCGGCCACGGTTCGGTACTGCCTGAATGGCAGCACCGTGTACGTCACCGAGCGCTATGGCAGGGCGATTGCGCAGGCGTACCGGGCATCGGTGCTTGGCTGTTGGGCGGTCATCGGAGTGGCTTGCGGAATCCTCGCACTGCTGGGTGGTGGCTCGAAGCTGCGCACCAAGCAGCGCCTGTTGTTTGAAGCCCTGGCTGTTGGCCGATAGCGCAGGCTTGAGGCAAGAACCGGAGATCGAAGTTTGGATGCAGTAGCACAAGGGAAAACGGAGTTCATCGTCACGGGCATTCAGCGGACCGGAACAACGTTCTTGCGCACGACGCTGGATAGCCACCCCCAGATCTTCTGCTATGGCGAGTCGTTCCAGAATCGATTCCGCCCGCTCAAGGGGCGCTTTCGACTGTTTGGGCCCTATAAGTTCTCTGAAAGTTATTTCGCCTTTCGCTCGAGGTCATTCACCGGGTATGTGGGCGCTCTGGCCGCACCAAAGCGGTCGTATGGGAGGTATTTGGACGCTTTTTTCGGCGAACACCCAGAGGCCGCCGTTGGCTTCAAGTTGATGTTAAGCCACCTTGATGAGCGCCCGGGCCTGTGGGCAGAGCTCTGCCGACGCGGTGTTTCTGTGATCCATGTGACCCGCCAGAACTATCTGGACATTGCCTTGTCCAGGGCACGCAATCGAGAGGCAAAGCAGGCCCATTTCGAAAAAACACCTGAGCTGTCGAAGTTGAGCATCGACCCCCGGGATTTGCATAAGGAACTGCGGCGCATTCAGGAGCAGTATGCACGCTGGGAGGGCCTGCTCTCCGAGGCCCATGCGGTGCTCCATTTGGGCTACAGCGACTTTGTCCAGGACCAGAGCGGCGAGATGGAAAGAATATCGTCGTTTCTGGGTGTCGACGATTTGCCTCTCGCAGGCTCGAGCCTAAAAAAGATACATACAGGTGGAGCGGCCTCTGTAATCGAAAACTACGATCGGGTGCGGAACTATTTCCAACAGACTGATTTCGCACATTTTTTTTCAACAACTGATTCGGCCGACTGACATGGCATTCCCCGACTTCTACTGCGTGGGTGGACAAAAATGCGGAACAGGGTGGCTGTACCGCAACCTGCCTTTGTGCTCGGGTCAAGTTTGGCTGCCACCTGTCAAGGAACTGCATTATTTCGACCGAATTGGCCTCCCGGAGGATGTCGAGGAGGAACAGAGGGAGCGAAAACGCAGGCGAAGCTGGCGACGAGAGATTGCAGCCCGGCAAAGACAACTGCGCATTGTGGGCTCAGCGCTCAAGCGCTTTCCTTCGCTGTCAACGGCCGCGTGGCTGGCCCGATACCATCTTGGTACTCCAACGGATGCTTGGTACGAATCGTTGTTTCGGCCGGCGCCTGGACAGAAAGCCGGCGACATCACGCCAGCATACTCAATGCTTGAGGAGAAAGCCGTGCGCCACGTCCACCGATTGAACGAATCGGCGCGGGTGATTTTCGTGGTCAGAAATCCCGTCGAACGGGCCTGGTCATCGAT
>DHQM01000005.1:15869-16238 GCA_002408105.1 Gammaproteobacteria bacterium UBA5338
CATCGATCAAAATGACCTGCCGGCGCACGGAGCGTGTGCAAGAGCTGACCGAGCGCCCAGGGGATCTTGTGCAGGAATTTTTACGGAGCCCAGGGTTTACGGCGCGTTCGAATTACCTGAGGACCATCGAGGTGTGGCAACACGTATTCGGTCCTGAGGCCTTTCGAGTCTGGCTGTTTGACGACCTGGCCAGCACGCCTGACCGCTTCGTGAGCGAGGTGTTGGATCACATCGGCGCAGCTGCAGATCGGATGGACGCCTCGACCCTCTCGGGAAAAGCCAATGCAGATCCTGCGGAGATAAAAATTCCGACAGCGGTGCACGAAGCACTGCTCGAGCACTATCACCAAGACATCATAGGCATTCAAG
>DHQM01000200.1 GCA_002408105.1 Gammaproteobacteria bacterium UBA5338
GCGTGCCACTTCATCCTGACCACAAGGGCTGCGCTGTCGATCCGCTCGCCGGCTGCGGCGCTCGCGAGGCTGGGGCCGTGGCCGACTACAGCGATTTTCGTTCTTCCACCCACTCCCGCACCCTCTCGATAACCTCAGCGGAAAACTCATCCCACGGTTCATCAGGCCCCTTGTGGATTTGCTGAACCCAGTCGCCATACTGATACATGGTCCCCGTCTCCCCGTACCGCCATGCACGCTCGAATGGCGTCATCACCATGCATGGCACTCCCATCGCGCCACACAGGTGAACCACTGACGTGCAGACCGACACCACCGTATCCAGCGCCGCAACCAATGCAGCGGTTTCGTCGTAGTCGAATGCCTTTACCGCATCGTCGATCTCATGCAGCTTTTTGCCGTCTGGAAGGCTCTCGTTGAACCGCGCGATCTTGTCGCGCACGTCCGTGTACTGGAGCGAAACGAAAGTTGCTGGCAAATCGAACATCTCCCGGAAGTGTCCCAGCTTGGCATTGCGGAACACCGCATGAGTGCGCTTGGAGCCACCGATCCACGAAAACCCAATGTACGGCGGCGGGCCAAACGATTCCAAAAGATTGCGATACACTGCGACCTTATCAGGGTCAGGGTCCAGGTATTTCTTGCGCGGGAATTCCCCGTACCTCCGGTAATGATAGAACAGGTTGCCGATGGGCAGCATGAAGTCCGGGTTATACTCCTTCACCCAACTGACATCATCGCTCTTGCGATTGCCCTCTACGGCAATGACGTTCTCGATTGTGCTGAAGGATCGCTTCATCAGACCAACCAGCCTCGGATGCGCGTCGATCAGCACGCTCTCGCAGTCTTTCGCCAAGTCCTCGATGGCAGAAGCGAACATGATCTCATCTCCGATCCCCTGCTCGCCGTAAACCACCACGCGCTTGCCCTTCTCGCCCTTCCACATGGGCAGCAGCACTTCGCCAGCATAGGTCTCTTTGGTGTATGGCTTGACCAGACGGTCACCAGTATCGATGCCGGCCGTATACAGCGAGAATCCCCTGCTGAAGTTCATCTGCTCCAGATAGAGCAATGACAGGTTCCATGCCGCCTTTGCGTTGGTCGGGCACAGTTCCAGCGCACGCTCGCCGTAGGGGATGCCGCGATCGGGATGCCCTCGATTGACCCAAAGCGCCGCCAGATTCCCCAGATACTCCGTGTCCTCGCGCAGGGTGTTGGCGATGATCAGGTGACGCTCTGCGTCCTGATTCATCTCCTCGCCGCGATAGGCGGATGCCAAGTTGCAGTGAATGGCGGGGTCGTAGGGTGAAGCGCACAGTGCACGTTTCAGCAGCGCAATCGCCACGCCGTTGTGGCCCTGAATCAGGAACGAGGTTGCGAGCAGAAACAGGACGCTTGGGTCATCAGGCGCGCTGTCGATGACGCTGAGCAGGATTTGGTGGGATTCTTCGATTTTCGCGTGGTCTTTTTCTTTGGCACCAGCGATTTGCAGGCTGCTGGCCTTCGCGACCAGATCGTTGATCAGCATAGATGGTTCCTCCTGCCACAAACATTAGCAGAAGGGTGCCGGCCGGGCAAGCACTTTGTCTTGCCCATCACGCGAGGAGGGGCGCGCTAGGCCGGCATAACGATCATCAGTCCTTCACTTGATCGGTCAGGTACTGGGTAATCACGGTGAAATCGGAGCTTCCGTGACCCGTGCCGCCAGCACCAGTGAACCGCATCGACAGGGTGGCATCGCTGGTGAGGCGCTGACCGAGTCCGGCACCGGTAGCCACGATGGACGAAGCCACGGATGCCGTGCCGACGTAGGTCAGGCCCTGCGCAGTGATCGCCACAGAACCTTCCGCCGTGCCGGCGTTTCTCCGCAGGAATTGCATCCCGGTCACTCGGGCGCCGCCGGGCAGAACCGCCAGCTCCACTGTGGTGCTTCCGGAGATCGTCTCGCTGAGCGTCAGCTTCGAGATGATCGCGTTCAGCCCCGCATGAAGCTGCGTCACCTGGCCGTTGGTGCGGGTATCCGCATAATAGTTCGCCATGATTACCTCCCGGCCGCGCTGGATGCGGCAACGGAATGCGCCGTACTGACCACGATGGTCGCGAAGTCCTCACTGTTGTAGCGAGTCTTCTTGAGCCCACCAACCAATGCAGCGGATACACCCAGCTCCCGCTTGTAGTCGAAGAACTCCTCGACCCATGCGTAGCGACCACCAGAGCCCGTCCGGCCATACGCCTTACAGGCGGCCTGGGCGCCGCAGAACACCGCCCGGCCACGCGCATTCGCCTGGCTGTTCGAGTCGTTCGACAGCGTACCGACCGGCAGGCGGAAAGCTTCCACCAGCAGGGTGTTGTTGTACGCGCCGATCGCCCCGGTGATCAGGGGGTTGTCCTTGTAGTTGCCGCCCTGGATCGCAGCCAGTTGGATGTCGTAGTAGTCACCCGTGCTGGTGTTGCGCCGCAGGTCATAGTGCATTTCCGGCGTGATGAACATCACATACTGGGTTCCCGGCACCCCGGTCTTGCAGGGCCTGATAGGAACATCCAGCGTCCGCGCCTTGAGCACACATTGGTCCACATAGGCCAGCGAGAAGGTGTCGCCCACAGACAGTGAGCTTTCCGCGCCCTTGGAGTTCGCGAAAATGTGATGGTCGGAGTCCGGCGCGCTGACCGACTGGTTCCCGGTGTAGATGGTGTCGCTGACCGAGCTGTTACCGGAAATCTGGTTGAAGAACCAGGTATCCAGCCGGCCGGCGAACCAGTCTTCGAGACCCATGCGGGCTTCTTCGCGCACGGAGAACGGAATGCGCTGTTCGGTCATACGACCGCCAGAGCGTACCGCCCACGCCAGTTCGTTGATGATGATGTCGTCCGTGTAGGTGGCGAGGCGTTCTTCTTTGCCTTCCAG
>DHQM01000137.1:0-5476 GCA_002408105.1 Gammaproteobacteria bacterium UBA5338
CCCGTGCTGCAGCAATACACCCTGTGGATTGACCCCGGGGCCGCCCACCGCCTGCCCTCCTCGCCCATCGACCCGCTGTTGGTGAACAATAACATCGGGGACTATTCCGCCTGGCTGCCCCCGGCGGTGCACACCCAAGACATCGGCTCCATGGCCCTCGCGCCCCTGCAGCTCAATGGCCGCTTGGCCGGAGTGTTGGTGCAGGCGGATGCCGATCCGGACCGCTGGAACCCAAACATGGACACCTTTTTCCTCGCCCAATTGGCGGTGAAAACCTCGCTGTGCATGGCCAACCTGGTGGTGCGCGAACAACTCGAATTCTACGCCACCCGCGATTCCCTCACCGGATTGCTCAACCGCCGTGAGTTGGACTTGGCGCTGGCGCGCGAAGTGGCCCGCAGCCAGCGCACCCAGGCGCCGGTTTCGTTGCTGTTCCTGGACCTCAACGACTTCAAGTGGGTCAACGACACCCATGGGCACGACGCGGGCGACGCGGTCCTGCAACAACTTTCCGCCACCATTGAGGCCGAGGTTCGGGGCATTGACACGGCGTTCCGCTACGCAGGCGACGAATTCGTCGTCGTGCTGCCGGGCGTCGATCGTTCGGCGGCCGGGCAGATCGCGGCGCGCCTGTCCGAGGCGGTCGCGCGCAAGCCGTGCAGCCATGGCGAGGCAGTCATCCAATACAGCATTTCGTGTGGCATTGCGTGCAGTCACAACCTTAAAGACATCTCGGTGCGGGGGTTGTTGAAGGCCGCCGATGACGCGCTCTACCGTGAAAAACGCGCGCGTCAACAACCGACGACCACCCCAGTGTAAGTCCCACTGATAAGGTGCGGAAGTGACGCGCAAGGACCTCCTGAGCCTGGCCGCAGGCCCGACATTCGCTGCGGCCGTGCTGTTGCTCCCTGCACCCTCAGGCCTCTCTGCCGAAGGCCAGGCAGTGGCTGGCGTTGTGCTGTGGATGGCCATTTGGTGGATGACCGAAGCCGTGCCTGTGGCCGCCACCGCGTTGTTGCCAATCGTGCTCTACCCTGCATTCGGTGTGATGTCGACCGCCGCCATCACACCCGCATATGGCAACCACCTCATCTACCTGTTCCTCGGAGGTTTCATGATTGCGATGGCGGTCGAGCGATGGGGCCTGCACGAGCGCATTGCGCTGTATACCCTGCGGTGGGTCGGCGTCACGCCGCCCCGAGTGCTGTTTGGGTTTATGGCCGTCACAGCCTTCCTGTCGATGTGGGTCAGCAACACCGCCACGGCAATGATGATGCTGACAATCGCCCTCGCCCTGCTGCGTGAGCAGTTCGGTGCCCCCGACCTCGAAGCTGCAACCCCCTACCGCGATCCCGCACACAACGCCTTTGCACTGGCCTTGATGCTGGGCATTGCCTACGCCGCGTCCATTGGCGGGGCGACAACCCTGATCGGCACGCCACCGAACGCCATCCTCGCCGGCGTCCTGAGCCAAACCCACGGGATCGAACTGCGCTTTGCGGGGTGGATGCTGGCGATGCTGCCCGTGACCCTGACGATGTTGGTCTCCGCTTGGTGGTGGCTGCGGCGTTCAGGGTGCCGAAGCCTTGCAGCCCTGCCCACCAGCGGTGCCTCCTTGGCGGACCGCCTGCGTCGACTGGGCCGGATGCGAACGGCGGAGCGCCGGGTTCTGTGGGTATTCCTTGGCGTGGCGCTCGCGTGGATGGCCGGAGGCTTGCTGCCCTGGCCGGTTTTTTCCCGGCTGCAGGACTCGACCATCGCCATCATCGGCGCGCTGGTGCTGTTTGTACTGCCAGCCGGAGAGCCGGGCCAGCGCCTGCTCGATTGGCGCCACGCCAAACAACTGCCCTGGGAGGTGATCGTGCTGTTCGGGGGCGGCTTTGCCATCGCCCAGGGCTTTGCCGACTCCGGCCTCGCCGACTGGGTTGGCCAAGGCATGCGCGCAGTCGATCATTGGCCCGCCTTTCCAACGCTCCTCGCCGCTGTGGTGGTGGCCATCTTTGTCACTGAGATCAGTTCCAACACGGCAACGGCTGCACTCATGCTGCCGCTGTTCGGGGCCCTCGCGCTGAGTCTTGATGAACCACCGGCGCTCATGATGGGCGCTGTGGCCGTGGCCTGTTCGTATGCCTTCATGCTGCCGGCAGCGACTCCACCCAATGCCATCGTGTACGGCAGCGGGTGTGTACACATTGCGCAGATGGCACGGATGGGCCTGGCCGTGAACCTCTTCGGCGCCTTGTTGCTGGCGCTGTACTGGCACCTGATTTTTCCTTGGGTTGCACCATTGATGTTCGCCAACTTGTAATATTCCACCACCCCGGGAATCGATAGACAGACATCGGACACTGCGCCGGAGTCGGCTGTTTTATGGAGAACTGCATGCGGATTCACCCAACTGCTCGACCCTTCCAGCACAAGAGCGCTCGACGCGTCTGGCGCTTTGTGGCCGCAGCGCTGGTGCCGGCCTTACTGGCGGCAGGCCTTCATGCCCAACCAGAGGGCGAGGTCTCGGATGGCGCCATCGCGGATGCATTTTTCTTTCTCGCCACTGGTGATACCACACAGCGGTCGACGGCACTGGAACTGATCGAGTCCACCTTCGAACCCGGGTACGTCGCTCCACTCTTGGAAGTCGTTCGAGTCAGTGAAGACCCGGAGCAGCGCCTCGAACTGCTCAACCTGATCGGCGCCAAGACCGGCGCCGGGCACGGCTACGACATCGAAGCCTGGTACCAGTGGTTGTGGGCCAGTGACCCGCCCATGATCAGTTACTATCCGGAAGTCAAAGCGGCACTCTATGGTGGCTACGACAAGCGCTTTCTGAGGTACTTTCACAGCGACCTGCCAACCCGCGTGCGCCTCAGTGAAATCCGCTGGGGTGGTGTCGCCCGCGATGGCATTCCACCCTTGCGCTTTCCGCTGACCGAATCTGGCGCCGAAGCCGACTGGCTTGCCAACTCGGATGTGGTGTTTGGCGTGGTGGTGAACGGCGAGGCGCGGGCATACCCACAACGCATCCTTGGGTGGCATGAACTGGTGATGGACCGGTTTGGCGACACCGAAATTACGGGCGTCTACTGCCCCCTGTGCGGCACCATGCTGGCATACCATTCGGAGCTGGACGGCACCCTTCATCGGCTCGGGACCAGCGGTTTTCTGTACCGCTCCAACAAACTGATGTACGACTGGAAAACATCGTCACTGTGGAACAGCTACTGGGGGGAGCCCGTGGTCGGACCCCTGGCCAACTCCGGCATCAAACTCCAGCGGATTCCCGTCACCACCACCAGCTGGTCGGCCTGGAAGGCGAAGCACCCCAACACCTCGGTGGTGGCGCTGCCATCGCGGTTCGACCGGGACTACCGCGAGGGCATGGCCTACCGCGAATACCTGGCGTCGACCGGTACCATGTTCGGCATCCCAATCCGGGACAGCCGGCTGACACCGAAACACAAGGTCCTCGGCATTTCACCGGTCGGGACCACGGGCACCCCAGTGGCCATCGACCTGGACACCCTGCAGCCGCGCCAACTCTATTGGATGGGACCGGAATCCGATCGGGTGCTGGTCACCGATGCTGCGAGCGCGGGGCGCGTGTACGCGGTCGAGCAACATCGATTCGTGGAATGGAATGGAGTGGACACCCTGGTCGATGCCGATGGCGGCTCCTGGTCGCTCACCGAAGCGGCGCTGGTGGGCCCCAATGCAGAGCGGCTGCTGCGGGTACCAGCGAGCGAATCTTTCTGGTTCGGCTGGATCAATGCCTACCCGCAGACCGAGTTGCTGGACAGCGCGCAACTGAATCCCGCAGATTCGTAATAGGGCTGCAGCCGCAGCCCGCGCTGTCCCACCAACGCCACAGCACCGACGCCCCACTTGAAGCCACCAAAGGACTACTCCCCATGGTCAATCTCTGCACCTGCTCCGCACGGCGCTGGCTCGTTGTGTCACTCGGGCTGTTGGCCAGTTGCATGGCATGGGCGGACAACCCCCGCGTTCGCATAGAGACTGACTTCGGCACCCTGGAGGCAGAACTCTTTCCCCAGCGAGCGCCCAGAACCGTGGCGAACTTTCTCCGCTATGTGGCCGATGGCAGCTATGATGGCACCGCATTCCATCGGGTGATTGACGGTTTCATGGTCCAGGGCGGGGGATACACCCCCGATGGCCAGCGCATCCCAGCCCGCAGCCCGATCCCGAACGAATCGGCGCAGACCCCCTCCAACACCCGTGGCACCCTGGCCATGGCGCGCACACCTGACCCCGACAGCGCCACCAGCCAATTTTTCATCAACCAGGTGGACAATGGATTTCTAGACGCATCGCCCGGACGGCCGGGTTACACTGTGTTCGGCGCACTTCTAACAGGCCATGAGGTGCTTGACCGCATTGCCGCGGTTCCGACCCACGCCAATGACCAACCCCTTCAGCCGGTGGTGATTCGGCGCATCGAGACCATCGAGGCAGAGCCTGCTGCCAGCGGCACCTAGCCCCGGTGGGAGGATTTCGCGTTGCCCACCCGGCCGTCGCCTGGGACCAGTTCGACACCCCGAATGCGCCCGCGTACGCGGACCACTACTTCTCACCCGAAGGTGGGGTGGAGGAAAGTCGGGCGGTTTTTCTCCGCCCCAACCGCATTCAGGAGCGGTGCACAACCCCCCACGCTGGGCGGCTGCTGATCGGTGAGACCGGATTTGGCACCGGCCTGAATTTCCTCAACACTGTGCAAATCTGGGCCCAGTCGGCACCGCCCGATGCGCGGCTCCACTTTTTCAGCCTGGAAGCCCACCCGCTCGCCAAGACCGATTTGCGCCGCGCTTTGACTGCACTCGGCGTGGAGCCCCGGTGGCGTGATGCGCTCTGCACGCAATACCCGCCACCCATCTCCGGCATCCACCGCATCCGGTTCGAGCCAAGCGAGATCTGCACGTCCCATGCCGGCCCTGTGGTCCTGGACCTGGGTTTTCTGGATGCCACCGAGGGGCTGCGGCAGATTCCAGATCGGGTGCGGTTCGATGCCTGGTACCTGGACGGCTTTGCACCTGCGCGCAACCCAGACATGTGGACGCTGGACCTGTTTGCGCAACTGGCCAGGCTGTCTGCCCCCGGCACCACCTTCGGGACCTTCAGTGCCGCCGGCGCAGTCCGGCGCGGCCTACAGGCGGTTGGCTTTGCCGTCTCCAAGGCATCCGGGTTCGGAGCCAAGCGCGAGCGCCTGCATGGGCAGTTCGTCGGACCCCAACCGGTTGTGGGCTGCAGCGCAGACCCCCGGCTCGGAGTCGAATCATCTTTCGCGCCTTCAGTGCCGAGGCGCGTGTGCGTCATCGGCGCTGGAATTGCGGGTGCCACAACCGCACGTGCGTTGGCTGAACGTGGCATTGAAGTGACCGTATTGGAGCGCAAGCAGATCGCTGCCGGCGCCTCAAAGCTTTCTCAGGCTGTTCTGTACCCCCGTGTACACGCCGAAGCCAGC
>DHQM01000137.1:5818-6264 GCA_002408105.1 Gammaproteobacteria bacterium UBA5338
CATTTGTTCAGCGCGCGACAACTCGAGCGGTGGTCTACTGAAGCGCCGGATCCTTGCTACTTTCCCACTGGGGTGTTGCAGGTGGCCGCCAGCGCGGAAGAAGCATCCAAGGCTCAGGCCAAGCTGGCCCGAGCGGACCTGTCCTCCCAAATGGCAGTTTGGCTCGGGGCGAGCGAAGCCAGCGCGCGGGTCGGTGCGCCGCTCGAACACGGTGGGGTCTGGTTCCCCAACGCCGGCTGGGTCCGCCTGTCACTGCTTTGCTGTCGCCTGCTGACACACCCGCGCATTGACGTACGCATTGATGCCAACGTGGGCGCGCTGACGCCCTCAAGCGATACAAGCACTTGGCAGGTACTGGACCGCCAAGGGCAGCTGCTCGCCGCTGCGCCGGTGGTGGTGGTCGCTACGGCACTGGAGGCCGGCGCCCTGGACCAGTGCCGGTTTCT
>DHQM01000137.1:6572-6905 GCA_002408105.1 Gammaproteobacteria bacterium UBA5338
CCACTGCAGCCCATCGCCGGGCAGGTCACCCTGGCGCCTGCCCTTGAAGATTCCCTGGGGCTCAAGGCCGTCCTGTGCGGCTCTGGCTACCTGCTGCCTGCCTTCCACGGCCAGCACGCTTTGGGCGCAACCTACCGCCTTGGAGCCGTCGACCCTGCCATCTCAGAGATCGACCACGATGCCAACCTGGCCGCCGCGAAACAGGATTTTGGTCCCCTGGGGGCCGCGTTGCAGCGCCCCGAAATCCGGGCCTCTGTCCAGGGCGAGACCGGTGTTCGTGCCACGCTGCCGGACCGGCTACCGGCCGTCTGAGCCCGTGACCGGCATTGACGA
>DHQM01000104.1:0-578 GCA_002408105.1 Gammaproteobacteria bacterium UBA5338
GCGGATGTCCGGCCGATTTGAGGGCAGCCTCGACCGCTTCCAGCAGCTTGCGGCTGGTTGACATCAAGGCCGCCCAGGCGGCCTGCGTCGCTCGGTCAGGTTCGCTCATAGGCTAACAATACCATATCGATGCAATTGCATTAAGTTTGACGGCGGGCGGCGATCATGCTTCCATGGTAGATGCAACTGCATTTATAAATGGAGTGTGTCCATGTCACAGCACCAACTCACCGATACCGGCGCTTTCCTGCTCCGCGTGGCGCTCGGGATCATGTTCCTGGCCCACAGTCTGCTCCTGAAGCTCTTCATCTTCACACTGACCGGAACGGCCCAGTTCTTCGTCTCGATCGGCCTGCCCGGCTGGCTCGCTTACGTGATCTTCGCGGCAGAGGCGGTTGCCGGCGTCCTTCTGGTCCTCGGCGTCCAGACGCGGTGGGTCGCGTTGGCGACCGTGCCCATTCTCGCCGGCGCGACCTGGGCCCATTCCGGCAATGGCTGGATGTTCGGGTACGAGAACGGCGGCTGGGAGTATCCGGCCTACCTGACGTTGCTCGCCTTCGTGCAAGGGCTTCTGGGCG
>DHQM01000104.1:684-6916 GCA_002408105.1 Gammaproteobacteria bacterium UBA5338
GTTCGCGCTCAGCCCCTCGATCGCCCCCGACTGGGTTGGGCAGTCGGCAAAAGGAATGGTGGGATCATGAAACATCCCATCTGTAAGACCGGCGACATGCCGCCGGAAGGAAAGGCGCGGGTCTTCCCGTTCTTCGGCTGCGAGCCCCAGGTCTGGCGCACGGGCGTCCGGATCCGTGCTGCGGCGAGCGAGTGCCTTCACCTCGGCGGACCGCTGGAGTGCAAGGACGGAGCGTTCGTCTGTTCCTGGCACGGCGCGCGGTTCCACATGGCCGACGGTTCGGCGCCCGCGGGTGCCCGCCTGATGTTCCCGCTGACAAGGATCGGAGGTGAAGAGTTGGTCTACGTCTGGGGAGAGACGCCATGAGCCTACATCTGATCAGTCACACGCTTTGCCCCTACGTTCAGCGCGCGGCGATCTCGCTGGCGGAGAAAGAAGTTACGTTTGAGCGGACCTACATCGACCTCGCGAACAAGCCCGACTGGTTCCTCGCAGTGTCGCCTCTGGGCAAGACGCCGGTACTACTGGAGGGAGAGGCAGCGATCTTCGAATCTGCGGTGATCCTCGAGTATCTCGAAGAGACACAGCCCAATCCGCTCCATCCCCGAGACGCCCTCGAACGCGCACGTCACAGGGCTTGGATGGAGTTCGGCTCAGCCGTCCTCAACGACATCGCGGGCTTTTATTCGGCATCCGACGACAGAGGATTCGAAGCGAAAATCGCTGTCCTGCGTGAGAAGTTCAAACGGCTGGAAGCAGAACTTGAAGCAGGGCCGTACTTTGCCGGCGACAGGTTCAGTCTCGTCGACGTTGTGTTCGGCCCGGTCTTCCGGTATTTCGACGTGTTCGATCAGATTGGCGCCTTCGGCATCCTAGCTGACCTTCCCAAGGTCGACAGCTGGAGGCAAGCGCTCGGTAGCAGAGGTAGTGTTGAAAACGCTGTTGGCAACGACTACCCGTCTCTGCTGCGCGTATTCCTGCTTCGGCGGAACGCACATCTCTCATCGCTGATGCGAACGACGCGAAATGGGCGTGACGATACCGCCGATATGGAAGCCTAAGCCATGTCCCTATCTCCTTTTCGAAGTGGCTGACCTGTTCCTCTTTGAGTCCGCGTTTATGACTTCACTCTGTTCAGGTTTTGTTGGTGATACTCCCACGGGATGGGCCCGTCGAGGCTCGTGAGGGGGCAGTGATGGTTGTGGCCGTTATGCCAGGCCGCCAATCAGCTCGCGGGCAGCGCATGGTGAACAGACACTCGTTGAGGTGTTCGCGCCGTAGGCGGCCATTGAGGCATTCGACGAAGCCGTTCTGCAGCGGGCTGCAGTGGGCAGGGGGTGCTGCGAGCGCCCCCGGGCTTGCGAGTCGCTGGGTGCTTGTCTATGCTCGCTGGCTGCCCGATCAACCCCAAAACAATAACAAGCCGGCGCCTGGGTGCAGCTGCCCGACAAGTTGGCGCACAGGGAGTTTCCGATGATGTATCCGTCCATTCAAGCGGCGAAGACGCCAGACAAGCCCGCCTACATCATGGCCAGCACTGGCCAGGTTGTGACCTACAGGGAGCTCAACGAGCGCTCGATCCAGGTCTCCCGCTTGTTGCGTCGCCTTGGCCTGCAAGCGGGTGACCACATCGCGATGTATATGGAGAACCACCCCTGGTTTCACATCATCGGTTTTGGGGCCCATCGGGCGGGCCTGTACTTCACGCCGATCAGTTCTCGGCTGACTGCCGATGAAGTGGACTACATCGTGGGTGACTGTATGGCCAAGGTGTTTGTCACCTCCTCCGGCAAGGCCGATGTCGCCGCACAGCTTGTTGAAAAAATGCCGCAAGTCAGTGCCCGTTTCATGGTCGGTACGCCCGTGGCCGGGTATGAGTGTTTTGAAACCGCGGTCTTGGCCGAGTCCACTGAGCCGCTCCCAGATGAGACCGCCGGTTCGGAAATGCTCTACTCGTCGGGCACAACGGGCCGTCCGAAGGGCATTTTGCGCCCGCTCAGCGGCGAGCCAATCGAAGCTCCAACGCGCACCACGCTGAGCCTGCCTGACCGCTACGGGTACGACGAAAACACCGTCTATCTGTCCCCTGCCCCGCTTTACCACGCGGCGCCCCTGGCCTACAACCGGTGCATCCTGTGCGTCGGTGGAACCGTGGTGATCATGGAGAAATTCGACCCTGAGGAAGCTTTGCAGCTGATCGAACGGTATCGGGTGACCCACAGCCAATGGGTGCCGACCATGTTTGTGCGCATGCTCAAACTGCCAGAAGAGCAGCGCACCTGCTACGACCTGTCTTCGCTGCAAAGTGCAGTGCACGCTGCAGCGCCCTGTCCAATCGAAATTAAACGCCAGATGATCGATTGGTGGGGACCGGTTCTGTATGAATACTATGCCGGCTCCGAAGGCAATGGAGGCACGGCGATCAATTCTGAAGAATGGCTTGCCCACCCAGGTTCTGTCGGGCGCAGCTATGGGCCACCGATTCACATTTGCAACGACGCCGGGGAGCCCGTGCCCAACGGCCAATCGGGAACCATCTATTTCGAGAGCGGCCCGGCTTTTGAATACCACAATGACCCGGCCAAGACACGGGACTCGCGTCACCCGCAAAACGACCAACTCACCACCCTCGGTGACGTTGGCTATCTGGATGACGAGGGCTATCTCTACCTAACCGACCGCAAGGCCTTCATGATCATCTCCGGCGGGGTGAACATCTATCCGCAGGAAACCGAAAACCTGCTGATCACCCACCCCAAGGTCGCCGACTGTGCGGTCATTGGGGTGCCGAACCCCGATTTTGGTGAAGAAGTGAAAGCCGTGGTGCAACCGATGGACATGGGCGAGGCTGGGCCTGAACTGGAGGCAGAACTGATCCAGTTTTGCCGCGACAACCTCTCGCACATCAAGTGCCCGAGGTCGATCGACTTCATGGCCGATTTGCCCCGCCACCCCACCGGTAAGCTCTACAAGCGCTTGCTCAAAGACCGGTACTGGGGCGACCACAGCACCCGAATCGTGTGACCCCACCGTCCTGGCACCCGGGCGGCACGGCGAGTGCGCAGTGCTACACCACTCCACCCGTGGTTCACGTCAGCTGTTCGATGTGCCGGCGCAGCAGTGTTTTTTCCAGCTCAACCAAGACCAGCACAGAAGACGCGACCGCAAGGATGCGAACCCATTGGGCGAAGTCAATGGCCGTGGTGTGAAACAGGGTCTGCATGGGCCCAAGGTAGGTGAAGGCCAGCTGCACCCCAAGCAGGGCGCCAGTGGCGTAAAACACGTACCGGTTGCCGGTCAAGCCGGATCGGGTCAGCGCCGGTGCAAGCAGGTGACGTGCGCTGTACAGGTAGAAAACCTCGAACATGACCAGTGTGTTAACGGCCACCGTGCGTGCAGTTTCTAGGTCGGACCCGGCCTCCCGCTCCCACACAAACAGGCCGAAGGTGCCGCACACAAGAATGGCGGAAACAAACAGCACCCGCCAGATCAAAAAACCTGAAAGCAAGGGTTCCCGCGGGTCTCTCGGCGGGCGCTGCATGACGTTCCGCTCCGCGGGCTCGAACGCCAGAGTAAGGGCCAGGGTCACCGCAGTGACCATGTTGATCCATAGAATCTGCGCCGCCGAGATGGGCAGCGCGCGACCCATGGCGATCGCAGCGATGAGGGTAAAGGCTTCCCCACCATTGGTGGGGAGGATGAAAAGGATCGACTTTTTCAGGTTGTCGTAGACCGTCCGCCCCTCTTCCACGGCCTGAACAATGGTGCTGAAGTTGTCGTCCGTCAGCACCATCTCGGCGGCCTCCTTGGCCGCTTCAGTGCCCTTGCCACCCATGGCCACACCGACATCTGCCCGTTTGAGTGCAGGTGTGTCATTGACGCCGTCACCGGTCATGGCGACCACATCGCCGTTGGCCTGCAAGGCCTCCACCAACTGCAGCTTCTGCTCCGGCGAGACCCGGGCGAAAATGCTGTGGTCGCGCACGAGCTGCCGCCGTGCGGTCTCGTCACAGCCGGCCAGGACGTCACCGATGATGACATTGCTGCCCACACCAATGCCGATCTGTCCCCCGATTGCGGCGGCGGTTTTCGCGTGGTCACCAGTGATCATCTTGACCCCAATTCCTGCGGATCGGCATGCCTGAACTGCCGCAACGGCCTCCTCACGTGGTGGGTCGATGATGCCGACCACCCCCAGCAATGTGAGCCCAACCCCCACATCGCCGAAGTTCAGGTCTTGCTGGTCGCCGGCGACTGCTTTGCATGCGATGGCGAGCAACCGCTGGCCGCGCTGGCCCATGGATTCCATCAAGGCCTCCCAGTATGGGGCATCGAGTGGAACGTCCTCCCCACGCATCCGCTGCAAATGACAGCGCCCAAGCAGCGTTTCCGGAGCACCCTTGAGGTAGATGAACCCATGACCTGCGCGGTCGTGGTGCAAGGTCGCCATAAAGCGGTGTTGGGACTCGAATGGAATGGCATCGACACGGGGGAACTGCTGGTGGATGCGACCATGGTCGAGTCCGGCCTTGAGTGCCAAGGTGATGAGAGCACCCTCCGTCGGATCACCGGTCAGGGCCCATTGGCCGCCGCACTCGCTGATGCTCGCGTCGTTGCAAAGCAGCACGGCTTGAGCGACCTCGCGCAGCAGCGGCAACTCTTCCAGGGTGATCGCGGTTCCATTCAGGTTGAAGCCGCCCAAGGGCGCGTACCCGACGCCGGTCACTTCGCACACGCCGGCTCCAGTAGCGACGGTTTGCACGGTCATTTCATTGCGGGTCAGGGTGCCGGTCTTGTCAGAACAGATCACAGTCACCGAACCCAGGGTTTCGACCGCAGGCAAACGCCGGACAATGGCGTTGTTTCTGGCCATTCGCTGTACCCCGATGGCCAGGGTGATGGTCATGATCGCCGGCAGTCCCTCTGGGATACCGGCCACTGCAAGGCCGACGGCGGCCAGCAACATGTCGCCGACGGGATACTGCTGGACCAGGGTTCCAAAGAGGAAGGTGATGGCGGCAATCAGGCCGATGGCGCCGGTCAGCCACTTTGCGAAGGTCGCCATCTGCCGAACAAGGGGGGTGGTCAGCTGGGGCACGTCGCGCAACAGGTGTCCGATGTGGCCGATTTCCGTCTGTTCTGCGGTGGCAACCACCACGCCCTGTGCTTGTCCGTAGGTCACCAGCGTGCCAGAGAACGCCATGCCCGCTCGATCGCCGAGCGCGGCGCCACCGGTTGCTACAACCTGCGCCCGGTGCTGCGCGTCGGCATCGGCGGCCCGGTCGGTTCCGGCAAGACCGCGCTGATGGATGCCCTGTGCAAGCGCCTGCGCGGCGACTACGAGATCGCCGTGGTCACCAACGACATCTACACGCGCGAGGACGAGCGGTTCCTGATCCGCAGCGAGGCCCTGCCCGCCGAGCGCATCGTCGGCGTCGAGACCGGCGGCTGCCCGCACACGGCGATCCGCGAGGACGCCTCGATCAACCTCGCCGCCGTCGATACGATGAGCAAGCGCTTCCCCGGGCTGGAGGTCGTGCTGATCGAATCGGGCGGCGACAATCTGGCAGCCACCTTCTCGCCGGAGCTGGCCGATATCACGATCTACGTCATCGACGTCGCGGCCGGCGACAAGATCCCGCGNNCGCTCGATCGCCGAGCGCGGCGGTTGGTGCCACCGCGGCGATGCCTTTTTCGACCGGAACGGATTCGCCGGTGAGCATGGCCTCGTCAATGCGCAGGTCGCGGTTTTTGAACAGGCGCAAGTCAGCCGGCACCCGGTCACCGGATTGCAACAGCACAACATCGCCGGGCACCAAGTCTTCGGCAGAAACTGACAGAAAGCGACCGTCGCGTTTGACCGTCGCTTGCTGGGACAGCATGTGGCGAATGGCTTCGAGCGCTTGTTCGGCCTTGCCTTCCTGAATGAATCCAATCACGGCATTGATTAACACCACCCCCAAGATGACGGCACTGTCCACCCAGTGGCCCAGCGCGACGGTGACAACCATGGCGCAAATCAGTACGTAAATCAGTATGTTGTTGAATTGAGCAAGAAATCGGGCAAGAAGGCTTCTGCCCTCGGGAGGGGACACCCGGTTCGGGCCCCAGGCGGCCAACCGGGCCCCTGCCTCCGTGTGTGACAGGCCTTGCTCAGTGGATTGAAGTACCGAAAAGGTCTCCTCGGCGGATTCACTGTGCCAACTGTTCAGGCTGGGTGGATCGAGCTCCA
>DHQM01000099.1:0-4383 GCA_002408105.1 Gammaproteobacteria bacterium UBA5338
TGCTCGATGAGCCCACCAACGACCTGGATGTGGAGACCCTTCGCGCCCTCGAAGAGGCACTCCTCGCTTTCCCTGGTTGTGCCGTGGTGATTTCCCACGACCGCTGGTTCCTGGACCGCATCGCCACCCACATCCTGGCCTTCGAAGGCAACAGTGAAGTGGTCTGGTTTGAAGGCAACTACGCGGAATACGAAGCCGACCGCAAACGCCGCCTCGGGGTCGACGCCGACCAGCCTCAACGCATCAAGTACCGACCGCTGACCGCTTGATGGCATGGGCCATGCCCATTCTTGACGGTCGGCGGACGCTGCAATATAGTGCCCACCCTCACGCAACGCGCCCGTAGCTCAGTTGGATAGAGCACTTGGCTACGAACCAAGGGGTCGGAGGTTCGAATCCTTCCGGGCGCGCCATTTCCCGATGCAATCCTCTTTGCCAAGCCAGTCGAGAAAAGGGCGCGGTTTGCGCCGCGGTTTTCTATTGGGAAGGGTGCGCGGTGCTGCTGATGAAAATGATGCGGCACAAGCAAACCACCGAGAGGTTGTGCGTGCAGGGAAATCGGGCCCGAATCGTAGCCACACTCGCTGCGGTCCTTGCTACTTTGCAGCCAGAAGCGATGGGACTTGGCGAAGAAGCCCATGGATGAGGTGATATCGGCAAGCGCAAACCCTGCGGAGCTCCTGCCATTCAGCTGACGAATGGCGTTCCCACCGCAAAGCTTGCGGACTTCTTCGGTTCCGGGGTCGATCGCCCTGGTGCCGAGGGCCCGAGCGATCAAGGCCTCGCAGGCAATCTTTGTGGGTCTGCTTGTGGGCGAAGCGCCCCGCACACATCTTTCCTGACCCCACGCCCCGTTGTGGAAGTGTCGAGTACGTTCTCGGGTTTCGAAGGCGGCTGCGCGATGATAAAGCTTGGCTTGAACAATAGAATCAGCGCGGGGATCAATACCAAAGCGGTGAGTGCGGAGACGGCCATCCAAAGCGCGATCAACAGGCCCATTTCTGCTTGAAATCGCAACGAGGAAAAGGCGAACCAGAACAGCATGCTGGTGACCATGGTGGCCGCGGTGATCAGTACACCACGCCCTGCGGTCGCGAGCGCGAACCGCACGCTGTCGGGCAGGTCAGAAGACACCAAGTACCGTTCGCGCACCCGGTCCACGATATAAAACCCATAGTCCACGCCGAGCCCGATCCCGAGTGCCGCCACCGGCAGGGTGTTGATGTTCAGGCCAATCCCGTACAGGGCCATGAAAGCAAAGGTGCAGAGGTTCGAGACAATGACAAGGGGCAGGAAGAACAAACCCGCCTGAGGGGAACGGTAGGCGAGGGTGCAGAATACAAACAACACCAACAGGGCGAGGGCAATGCTCTGCACCTGGGTCGACAAGATCACCTGGTTCACCGCAGCGATGACCCCCACCACGCCCCCGGCAAGTTGGTATTGCGCGCCGTCCAGAGGGTGGTCGTCGATGTACGCTTCCAGCCGAGCGATGGCGTTGCGAATGGTTTCGCCGCGTTTGTCCGTAAGCAGTAGGTGGATGGCACCGTTCGCATAGCGGGTGTCTGCGTAGCGCTCGATGTCACCGGGGTCAGAGCTGGCTAGGTATGTGTAGATCAACTCACCGTTGACCTCGGGCACCTCGCCGATGTCTGCAAACCTCGGGTTGCCTTCATGCAGGCTGACGTTTACCTGGCGGACGATGTCGGCGATCGATATGCTCGCCGCGACTTCCGGGAACAGTCCGATCTCTCGCTGAAAATCCGACATCTGTTGCAACACTTCGGGGTCCTTCAGTGTGTCTGGTGCATTTCCTGCCACCGCGATGAACAGGTGGTCGGAACCGAGAAACTGCCTGGTAATGGCAGCTGCATCCTGGTTGTAGTCGGAGTCCTGCCAGAACACCGTTGAGCCAGGGCTTGCATCCCCGATTTGCATGCCCTGGGCCCAGTAGGCCGCGACCAGCACCAGCAACACGGAGACCCCCAACACCACCCTGGGGCCTCGGGGGTGGTTGACTAGATCGGCGATTCGGTTCAAGCCGCGTTCCATCAGCGCGTTCGTTTCCCGGTTGTATTCCCGTACCCGTGCTCGCTCGACTGGGGCGTTGATCCAGGACAGCAACAAAGGAACCAGGGTCAGAACACAGAACAGCATAACGCCAATCCAGATGGCGCCGATGAGTGCCACCTGTTGCAAGAATGGGATGGGTGTGGCTGCGACCACCAGAATTGCGCCGGCATCGGTGGCCAGGCCCAGCACGCCGGGGCGGAACAGTTTTGAAAGCACCGCGATCGCAGCCGACTCTGGATCGACGTTGCCTGCAAGTCGCTCCTGCTCGAAAGCAGAGGTGAACTGCACCGCGTGCGAAAGTGCCCGGGCGGACACCACAAAACTGATCACGATGGCGAGTGGATTCAAGCTGAACCCGAGGAGCGATACGATTCCAAGTGCCCAGATGCCCGAAACCAGGGCTGCAGTAAGGGGCAGCACCATGCCCCGGTAGGTGCGCATCGCCAGCAACAGCAGTACCGCCACAGCCCCGACGATCGCCAACGAGATGCGCATCGTTTCGGGCAGTTTTTGCAGCACCAGTCCATTGATGACTGGCTCTCCAACCACACGCACATGCAGTGTGGCGGAGCTGTAGGGCTCGGTGAGCCGTTCCAGGTCATTGACCAGAGAATCGGCATCGATCAAGTGATCGAAGAAGTCCACCGTGATCAGCGCTGCCGTCAAATCGTGCGAAACATAGCGGCCATGCACCAAAGGGTTGCCAATCACTTGGCTGCGCAGCTCTGCAATCTCCAGGGGCGTGGTGGGCAGATCGGGCCACATCAAGGGCTGTGATTCGATTCCATAGGTGGAAGCTCGAACGGATTTCAATTTTTTTGAGGCCAATGAGGTGATTTGCAGGGGATTGACCCCCTGCACCTTACGCAGGTCGTCGGTGATGCCCTTGATGGCTGCAAGTGCCTCGGGATTGAATAGATCGCCCTCGCTGACTTCGAGCATGATGGTGACCAGGTTCTCGCTGCCGAATCCCGATTTGAACCGGTCGTTGGTATCGATGTAGGGGTGCCCACTGGGCTGCAGGCTTGAGAAATCCGTACCAATATCAAGGCGTGTGGCACTCCACAACAGGCCAAGTGTCATCACCATGGTCACCGCCATTAAGGCGCGGCGGTGACCAATGCTCCATTGCGCGAATGCGTGGATCATAGTCGGGTTCTCGAACAGTTCGGCTAGCGCCGCGATATCAAAGAGGGAATGTCTGGTGTCGCCTTGGCGATGGTGGCTCCAACAACCAGTAAGTTGTTGTCGATCGGCTGCAGGTCCGTGAGCCAGGCTGCGCGCGGCACGCTTTCAATCAATCGAATTTGCATCGTGCCCGCAGTGGACTCGGGCAGGTCGACTTGCATCAGCACGCCGTACTCGCCGGTGATCCACCATCGGTGGTCTGCGCCAGCAATGGCAAACCAGTGGACTGGCGAGGCTGCATCACCCATTTCAGGTGTTTCAATGGGTTGCCAGCGGCCACTGAGCAACCGCAGTACCGTCCCTTGCAAACCAACAGCCAGGCCTTGGCACGCACTGTCCAGGCCGACCGCGGTCAGGGTGATGTCGGTGGGGCTCGGGGCGGCCGTCCAGGTTTTTCCCGCGTCGCTGGAGGTGAGAATGTTTCCGAACTCCCCAACCACAACCAGCTGGTTGCCGTGATCGCAACTGCTCACACCGTGCCAGGTGATGTCCTCCATCTCCACCATCGGCTGCCAGCTCTCGCCGAAGTCGGCACTGCGCAGAACGGCACCGCCGGCTCCCACTGCCCACGCCTTTCCGTCGTCACCGAGATGAATTTGCAGCAGTTTGTTGTTCCAGTTGGATCGCGGCACGTCGGGCACGGACAACCAGTTTCGTCCACCGTCTTCAGTGCGAATGATTTGGTTGTCGTTGCCGACGGCGACGATTCGCATGGCGTCCCAGGCGGCAATCGCCTGCAAGGCTGGGTGCCCGTAACCTCGCTGTACAGCCCAGGTTTCACCTCCGTCGGTCGAGTGCAACACTTTGCCGCCGTCACCCACAACCCAAGTGGCATGCCCGGCACTGGTGATGCCGTAGTAGCGATCGGTCGGCACTCGCGCTGGTTTGCTGACCTGGGGAGGATCCACCTGAGGTTTGTAGAACGCGGCGATTGCGAGCAGCCCACCGGTAAGCGCCAATGAGACGGAGAATTCGATCGAGCGTTGGGCG
This sequence comes from Gammaproteobacteria bacterium UBA5338, assembly GCA_002408105.1. Classification (GTDB taxonomy): domain Bacteria; phylum Pseudomonadota; class Gammaproteobacteria; order Pseudomonadales; family UBA5862; genus UBA5862. The sequence goes on from DHQM01000099.1 coordinate 4,252, forward strand.
CTGGCTCTCATAAGGTTACTCGCCCAAATAGCTGAGCACGACGCGGTTGAAACGCTCGGGCAACTCGGTTTGCCAGTGGTGAGCGCCCCGGCCCTCGATGAACAACTGGGCGTTTGCAAACTGGTTGAGAAA
>DHQM01000099.1:4625-5944 GCA_002408105.1 Gammaproteobacteria bacterium UBA5338
CACAGGCACAAGGTGGGCACGGCATTGCGGTGCAAATCACCGAGCAGGGATTCCGGCTGGCCCATGAAACCCGGGGTGCGGGCGACCTCGAGCAGCTCCGGGTTGGTACTGTTGGCAAATCGATCGTCTACCGTCCAGTCGGTGAGTTTGCTGTCATCGTGCATCTCGTAGGTGGCGAGCAGCGCGCGCATTTTCTCCCGGGTTGGACCCTCGCCCCCGTAGTAGTCCGCGATGATGGTGGAGGCGTGCTTGCTCATCAGTTTCAGCGGATCAATGACACCACCAAAAATTGGCTGCGCGCCCATCAGTACCAGTTTGTTGATGCGCTCGGGGTGATCAATCGCCAGTTTGATGGCGGCGCAGCCGCCGAAGGACTGACAGACCAGGTGCGCGCTCGACAGGCCGACCAGGTCCATGAACTCAGCCAGGACACTGGCGTGGAAGCTGTACATTGGCGCTTCGACCACCAGCTTGGTGGACTGGCCGTAGCACGGCATGTTGTAGAAAAAACACCGGTACTGCGCGAGGAACGCCGGTGCGTTGTAGTAAAAGTTGCCGAAACTGGTCGCGCCGGGACCGCCGCCGTGGAGAAATATCAGCGGCTCTCCACTGCCAGCGCTTTGGTAGTGCAGCCGGTAACCGGCCTCGGTGGTAACAAATTGGTCCTCGAGTTCAAGTGGTTCCATGCGGGACTCCTGCTGAATGCTTGGGGTGGGTGTGAACCACTACTGATACTGGCGGGTGACTTCGATCGGTCGACCACAGGTGTCGATGGCGCTGCGGATAAGCACCTGAATCAGACGGTAGCAGTCGTCCACGTGAACACGGTTCATTGGCAAGGTGTCTTCCGGGTCCGGTTCCTGGTAACGGAAGGGCACGCCAAGGCGGGCTGCCGGAACCCCCCATTGGCGAATCACCGACAGATCGGTGTAACCACTCATGTTCGGGAAGGGTTCGTGCCGGGTTTGCTCGACGTCTTCCCACGCCTGGATCATCGATTGAATGATCCAATTGTCCGGAGAAGTGGTGGCCCCCGGGATCGCGAGGGTTGCCTCAAGCTCGGTCACCACGTCGGGATGTTGCTGCGAGAGTTCGGTCAACATGCTTTGCAGTTCGCGCTTCACTTGCACCGGGTCGGTGCGCGGACTGGGCCTGATGTCCACGTGCAATACCACCTCGGCCGTGGTGATGATCGGTTTCTGGGGCCAGCCACCCTCAATCGCAGAGATGCCTCCCTGGGGGGCGACCAGTCCTGAGGTGTGTCGGGCCGAATAGGTCGGAAACCAGGCCTCGAGGGCGTCAATGACCTTGGCCACCTG
>DHQM01000194.1 GCA_002408105.1 Gammaproteobacteria bacterium UBA5338
TGTCTGCTTGGACGACCTGCCGATCTCAGGTCGTCCAAGCAGACAAGTGGATACTCGGCAAGCTCTTCGAGGGCCTGCGCAGAGCCGGTAACGGCCATTCGAAGCGGCACCAAGAAGGGTTGCTGGTCCGTGTCGCGCGCGGCGTGACAGCATGCCTGCAACAGGTGGGTGCGGCCACTCCCGCGCGGCCCCCAGAGATACACCGAAGCGCCAGACTGACGCCAGAACTGGGAAGTAAGCCTGCTCAGGGTCGCTCCATTGGTCCCCGGAATGAACGAGTCAAAGGTGGCCCGGGCATCGGGAACCAGCTGCAGCGCCAACTGGCGCGGACTCGGCCGCGCCCCAGGATCCGCGCGTTGTTCTGCCGGTTCAGTCATTCAAACCCCGCTGGCGGTACTTGCGGCTCCAGGTGAGCACATAGTCCATGCCACTCGCCAAGGTCACCGCCGCGACCAAGCCGATCAGAATCCGCCAGGCGAGCAGCGGCACGTCAATGGGAAAGGCCGCGTGCACCAGGGCGACAAGGACCAAAGTGATCTGCAGTAGGGTACTCGACTTTCCGAGCACCGAGGGGGACATTTCATAGGGACCGACCAGGAGGTGGTAGGCCAGGGCGCCGGAGAAAATGACCAGATCGCGGGCCACGACCAGCACCACGAGCCACACCGGCAAGGCCCCTGAGGCGCCAAGCGCCACCACGGTGACAGCAATCATCAGCTTGTCGGCCAAGGGGTCTGCCACGGCACCAAACCGGGTCTGCCAGCCGAAACGTCGCGCGAGGAAACCGTCGACACCATCGGAAGCACCGGCCACTGCGAACAACCAAAACGCAGCCTCGTACTGCTGGCGCCATAGGCCCGCAGCGATTGGAATCACCAGCACCATGCGCAGCACAGTGATGGCGTTGGGCAGTTGTTTCAGCATCAACCACTCGATGGCGTGGAAAGGAGGTTCCGGCACTGCTGCCGGACAACCAATGGCGCGATTCTCAGGGGCCCTTTCTGACTCTGTCAAACTCTGGCCATGGAAGCACAACCCGGCCCTCAGGCCGCGCCCGGTCATCCGAACAGGCCCGCGTTGGCCCGTCATTCATGGACCGATCCACCGGTAGTGCATGGACTCGTCTCCCGAGGCGCCACCGTCAACAAGCGGTTCCACCGGAACCAATTGGCTGTCCAATCCCAACAAGCGCTCCATTTGCTGGCGGTCTGGCGCTGCAACCAGCTCGAACTGCAGCTGGGTGGGCAGCACCACCTGCAGCTGCGCCCCTCCAAGCCATTCCAGTGCTTCAAGGTAACCGCTCAGTGCTGCGAAGCTGGCAGCCGACTCGACACCCTCCACGACCATCAGCTGCGCATTTGGGTTGGTTGACCCACGCAGCCGATAGCGCTCCGCCCACAGGTCCGCAACCTGATCAATGGCGCCGCCGAGCGCGCCGCTTGCTTGCTCGGCGGTCAAGTCGAAGTAGCGCGCACCCGCTTCGTCGATCAGCAGCCAGCGTCCAACCCAGTCGCCACCTGTGGTCGCCACCAACCGCCCAGCCAGTACCGCGTCTGCCAGATAAGGCTCGGACAGGTCGGTCACCGCTTCGGGAAACAGGGGCCAAAGGTCTTCGACCCGAACCGTCTCTCGGGTGTCCTCGGCTCGAACAGGGAACACCAGCGGCAACCCTCTGCGCGACGCTGCGGTTGCGAGCGGTTTGAACCATTCAGGCTGCTGGCCGGGGCGCAGCAAAACTCGCCGGTAGCCGTCTTCCACCGCCAGCCACACAAGCAACCTGGGCCGGCGCGCGGGCCAGAGCGGCAGCCGATTGCGCGACATCAGCCCACGCACTTGGCGGGGCGAGAACCGCACCTCCAACTCAAGCACGCCATCGAGCCCTGCAGGCTGGCGATACCCGAACTGCTCGACATAGGCGTGCGCACTCGCCAGCTCTTGCGCCACGCCCGGACGCTCGGCGACGCCCCGGTCACCGGTTAGGCGCACCAGCACAGTCTCCAAGCCCGCAGTGAATGCCGCCTCGCGCTGCGAATCGGCCTGGGATGATACTGGCCAACGGACCTGGTACAGGGAGTCGGCTCCGCCCAGACCGGCTCCCCACAGCGGCAGTGCCAGCAGGCAGAGCACGCAGCCACCAAGCCGCCAACACCAACGCCTCAGGCACCGATAGACCAGATGGACCAATGACTCATGCATGCGCGAAGTATATCGAAATTGCCAGCACAGCTTGTGAACAGAGCCAGGGTGCGCTGGTACAATGTGTGTTTTGTCCTGGAAGCCCGCCATGAGCCAGACGCCCCCGCCGACCACCTACCGCGACGCTGGCGTGGACATTGATGCGGGCAACAGCCTGGTCGAACGCATCAAACCCCTGGCGGCCAGCACCCGGCGACCAGAGATGCTGGGCGGTCTCGGTGGGTTCGGCGCCCTCTGCGCCCTACCGAGCGGCTACCGCGAGCCCATTCTGGTGACCGGGACCGATGGGGTCGGAACCAAGCTCAAGCTGGCGCAAGCGCAGAGCCGACTCGACCAGATCGGCATCGACCTGGTTGCAATGTGCGTCAATGACCTGATCGTTTGCGGCGCAGAGCCGCTGCTTTTTCTTGACTACTACGCCACCGGCAGGCTGGACGTCGACGCCGCTGAATCGGTGATTTCCGGCATTGCAGCTGGCTGCCGGGACGCGGGCTGCGCCCTCGCCGGCGGCGAGACTGCAGAAATGCCTGGCATGTACCAGGGCAGCGACTTCGACCTTGCTGGTTTTTGCCTCGGCGTTGTGGAACGCGATGCCCTGATCGATGGAACAGAGGTACGCCCCGGCGACCAACTCATCGCGTTGCCATCGAGCGGCCCCCACTCCAACGGCTATTCGTTGATCCGCAAACTGCTGGCGCAGGCAACAGCGCCACTGCCCGAGGTGGACAAAGTCCCCTTGATCGACTGGCTGCTGACCCCGACCCGCATCTATGTGCGGACGGTGCGCGAGCTGCTCGCACGCAAGGTCGAAGTGCGCGCGATTGCGCACATCACAGGGGGTGGACTGCTGGAAAACCTGCCGCGGGTTCTGCCCGCTGGGGCATCAGCCCACATCGATCGGGACAGCTGGAGCCTGCCCCAGGGCTTTCAGTGGCTGCAGGAAGCCGGACGCATCCCGGATGCCGAGATGCACCGCACCTTCAACTGCGGCATCGGGCTGGTGCTGGTGGTCAGCGCTGCGCAAGCCAAGGAGGCACTCTCCTCGCTGCAGGCCATGGGAGAGGCGCCTTGGATCCTCGGTGAGATCCGCACAGGCGCGGTGCCCGTCGAAATCACCGGCTGCGGACCCGCATCTTGACGGTGAAGCGACCACGGTTGGTGGTGCTCATTTCCGGTACCGGTAGCAACCTGCAGGCCATCATCGACGCCATCGAAGCCGAAGCCTTGCCGATGGACCTGGTCGGTGTAATCAGCAGCAACCCAGAAGCCTTGGGGCTGGATCGCGCTCGACAACACGGAGTCCCGTCCGAGTGCGTGGACCACAAGCGCTTTACAGCGCGCGCCGAATTTGATCAAACGCTCGGCGCGCGCATCGATCCACTCGCACCAGACTGGATCGCACTCGCCGGATTCATGCGCATCCTGACGCCAGAGTTCGTGAAGCGGTACGCCGGGCGTTTGCTCAACATTCACCCCTCCCTGCTGCCCGCCTACCCCGGCTTGAACACCCACGAACGCGTGCTGGCGGCGGGAGAAACCCAGCATGGTGCCACGGTGCACCTGGTCACCCCCGAATTGGATGCAGGCCCGACCCTGCTGCAAGAAGCCGTCGACATTGAACCCACCGATACCCCCGAGACCCTGAGGGACAAGGTGCAGCGCGTCGAGCACCGGTTGTATCCGAAGGCGCTGGCCATGCTCGCCCGTGGCGGGCTGGAACCTGCAGCGTCGGAAGCGAATCTGCGATCGCGCTCCCACTGGGCGCGGTCCTCAGGCCCGCGGTAGGGTGACCCCTGTTTGGCCCTGGTACTTGCCCTCCCGGTCTTTATAGGTCTGTTCGCAGCGCTCATCGGACTGCAAGAACAGCATTTGGGCCACGCCTTCATTGGCATAGATCTTTGCCGGCAGGGTGGTGGTGTTGGAAAACTCCAGGGTGACGTGCCCTTCCCATTCGGGTTCTAGCGGGGTCACGTTGACGATGATTCCGCAGCGCGCATACGTCGATTTGCCGAGGCAGATGGTGAGCACATCGGCCGGGATCCGGAAGTACTCGACCGTGCGCGCCAGCGCGAACGAATTGGGTGGAATGACGCATTCCTCCCCCTGAATGTCGACAAAACTGCGCGAATCAAAGGCCTTGGGGTCCACGGTCGCCGAATAGATGTTGGTGAACACCTTGAATTCGTCAGCACAGCGCACGTCATAGCCGTAACTGCTGGTCCCATATGAAATCAATCGACGCCCGCCGGCACGGCGGACCTGTACAGGCTCGAACGGCTCAATCATCTGGTGCTCTTGGGCCATCTGGCGGATCCAGCGGTCGGATTTAATGCTCATGCGGTGCACACGCTCTGTGTTGTTGAATGTTGGGGTAGCGCTCGCCGGAGCGGACATTCGCTCCTGAGCGCTCCAAGGGTAAGGGACGCCTCATTGGCCCGGCCAGATTCGAGTCTCAAGCACCTGAGGGGTGTCTCCAGGTGGTTCTAAAGTTCAATCGTCGCTGACCGCAATGGTCGGAAACTGCGCCGCCGAGCGTTCCCGCAGCCCCTCGATGCGGGCTGCGGCCCGCACCGCCGCGCGCCGGTAGGCCTGTGACAGGTCACCCTCGGGATCCACCACCAGGGGGGGGTGCCCCGCATCGGTCTGCTCGCGAATGCGTGCATCCAATGGCAAGGCACCGAGAACGACCGTGGCGTATTCCGTCGCCACCCGCTCGCCACCGCCGGCGCCGAACAGGTGTTCCTCATGACCACAGTTCGAGCAGTGGTGTACTGCCATGTTCTCCACCACACCCAGAATCGGGATGTCGACTTTGCGGAACATCTCGATGCCCTTGCGTGCATCCTGGGTCGCAATGTCTTGGGGTGTGGTCACGATCACGGCGCCTGTCACCGGTGCCTGCTGGGCCAGGGTCAACTGGATGTCACCGGTACCCGGAGGCATGTCCACAACCAGGTAGTCCAGGCCGTCCCAAAGGGTCTGGTTGAGCAGTTGCTGCAGTGCACCGCTCGCCATCGGGCCACGCCACACCATGGGCGTCTTGTCGGTCACCAACAGCGCCATGGACATGGCCTGCAATCCATGCGCCCGCACCGGAAGAAAAAACCGCTGCTCCGCGACTTCTGGACGTGTGCCCTCGGCAATGCCAAGCATCAGCGCCTGGCTTGGTCCGTAGACATCGGCATCCAAGACGCCCACCCGGGCGCCCTCGGCCTGCAGTGCGAGGGCGAGGTTCACAGCGGTGGTCGATTTCCCCACCCCCCCCTTCCCGGAAGCGACGGCGATGAGGTTTTTCACGCCGCGCAGGGGCTGCCCATTTTGCGGGCCGCCATGGGGCATGATTCGCCACCCAAAATCGACCGCGACGCGGTCCACACCAGGCAGGCCATGAACCGCTTGGGTCAGGCTGTCGATCACCTCGGCGGCCAGGGAGGCGGCTGGATACCCCAGGCGCACGCGCAGCGACAGGACACCAGCACGCAAATCCGGTGGATCCAGGTAGCCCAAATCCACCAACGGGCGTTGGAGCATTGGGTCATCGACCGTGGCGAGCGCGCCGGTAACCAACTGCAGCGGATTGGCCATGGGAGAGGTTCCAGGTGATCGGTGGCGCGACCGTGCGCGCATTCTTGGGCCACGCGGTCAGGGCCTGCAGACCAAGCCCTGGAGGTGGGGCGCCTGCGCCCCACGGCGCCGAGCCCATGGTACCCGATTGCACCTTCCCCTTCGACACCGGCCTGAACGGCGCGACTGCGCCCACTACTCGCCCTCGACGCGAACCTCTGGCAGGTCCACGGCATCGGCCAGGGCCTCGGCCGTGCATTCAAACGCAGCCTCAACAGCTTGAAAGGCCGCAACAACCACTGGATCGAAGTGCGTCCCACTGCCTGCGACAATGAGGCCCACAGCGCGGGCATGGGGAAAGGCCGGCTTGTACACGCGCTTCGTGGTGAGGGCATCGTACACATCGGCCAGTGCCAGAATGCGGGCAGACAGCGGGATCGATTCTCCCGACAGGCCAAAGGGGTAGCCGGTCCCATCCCAGCGCTCATGGTGGTGGTAGGCAATGTCCATTGCCATCTGCAAAAACTCTTGGTTGGCGTTGGCCTCAAACACCGCCCTCAGGGTGTCACCACCGATCCGGGCGTGCTGGCGCATGGTGGTGGTTTCTTGTTGGGTGTGGCGACCAGGCTTCAATAGGATGTGGTCCGGAATGCCCACCTTACCGATGTCATGCAGCGGCGAAGACCGCACCAGGTCGGCAATGAAGGCCTCGGTGACCTGTACGCCGTAGGAAGGGTGGAGCGTCAACTGCTCGGCGAGCAGGCGGCAGTATTGCTGCAAGCGCAGCAAATGCTGGCCAGTTTCCGGGTCACGATACTCCGCCAAGGTGGCCAGTGCCATGGTCACCGCCCCCTGTGCAGCGTCCCGCTGGTCCCCACGCCGTTGACGCACCAACGCCATGCGCAGGGCATCGACCAGTGTCTGCAACAAGCCCTCAATCGCTGCAGGTGAGTCGCCTGAAGGCTGCTCGACCAGCAACGCGAGCACCGCCAATGGGCGCTCGGCGTCGTACATGGGAATCAGGCGCAGGCTTGCCGACTCAAGTTCGGCATCGCCCCAACCCCAGGCCTCACAGTGGCGCCGCACCGCATCCCGGGCACTCTCTTGCACTTCCTGACCCTGCGCAAGCACCCTGGCAAGTGCGGGGCTCTCGGCTGGCTGGTGCGGGGCTGTGGCGACACCATACAGGGCAAACAGCGCGCTGGACGGGCCCTCGACGACCCACACCCCCGCGCGAATCGCTCCGGCCAGATCCACCGCCCCCTGCACAGCGAAACCGGCGATTTCCGCCAGGGATGCGGCGCCATTGAGGTTGGTGACCAGACGGCTCAGGGCGCGCAGGCTGTCGGTGCGCGCCTGTACCCGCAGGTCCAACTCACGGTTGAGCAGTTCCAGTTCCACGTTGCGGGCGGCGAGCTGTGCCTGCAGGGCCTGTTCAGCCCTGCGCAAACGGGCCACCTCCGTTGCAGCGTCGATGGCCGCAATCAAAGTCTCGCGAGAACAGGGCTTCTGCAAGAACCGAAAGATCTGCCCCTCATTGAGCGCATTCATGGCGACGCCCAAATCAGCCCGACCAGTGAGCATGATGCGCGGCACTTCGGGAAGCGCCGCGCGAACACGGTTGAGGAATTCCACCCCGTTCATTTCCGGCATGTCGTAGTCGCTGACGATCACATCCGGAACGCAGCCAGAGCCGATGGTCTTCAGGGCTTCTGCCGCGGAGTGCGCCACGATCAACCCATACCGCCCTCGGAACTGTCGCTGAATGGCGCTCAGCAACAAAGGTTCGTCGTCGACCATCAACACCGTCACCGGGTTCATCTCACTTACCTGTTGGTGCATCTTCGGCACACGCGAAGCCCTCTCGGTATTCGTTCATCAGGTCCATCAGACCAAGTCTGTGCAGGTAGGAGACGTCGGCCAGCAACCGATAATTCAATGGGCCACTGGTGTGCTCATCCAGAAGCGCCACCGCCATGTGCACCGCAGCCACCGCATTGAGTCCCTGGTACTCGCAAGCGCCCGGGCGGTGGTGAAACAGCACCGCTTCGCAGATCCGCGGCGGGATGTTCCACATCTGCAGCAGGTAGGCGCCAATCTCGGTGTGGGCTGCGCCGAACGACCGGCGCTCCTCGGATTCCAGATCGGACTGGAATTCAGGCTGGGCAGTGAATTCAAGAAATGCCTCGGGGCGCCGCTGCATGAGGACCAAATAGCCCATGTCATGCATCAGGCCTGCGAGATACGCCTGGTCTGGTCGATCGTCTTTCAGTCCCATCGCCTCGGCGATGCGCCGCGCGAGGTCAGCCACCTGCACGGAACGCTGCCACAGGCGCTCCGCCCATTGTTTCAGCACCGGATCGGAGACCGCGAAGGCGGAAAACACCGAAGCACTGAGCACCAGATGGCGCAATTGATTCAATCCAAGCAGGCTCACCGCCCGCTGCACGCTCGAGACGCGCCGGGCGTTGCCGAAGAACGCCGAATTCACCAGCTGCAGAAGCTTCGCCGACAGCGCCATGTCTTCTTCGAGCAACGTGGCGATTTCGGTCGACCCGGCACGGTTCGATCGCAACATCTGCGCGAAGCGCTGATACAGGTCAGGCATTGGGGGCAGCTTGCCCACGCCGGCCACCAATGCCTGCACCTCCGGATTTCCCAGGTGTTGGCGGGCAGCCACTGTCTGCTTGATCGCCGCCTCCAGCTCGCGCCATGGACAGGGTTTGGCGAGGTACCGGTGCGCAAGACCCGACACCTCTGCAGAATCGCGCTCGTTGGCGTAGCCCGACAACACGATGCGAACGGTGTCGGGGTGCTCCTCCTGAACCCACCCAAGCAGCGCCGTCCCATCCATTCCCGGCATGCGCAGGTCAGTGACCAGCACATCCACCGGACAGTTCTGAAGCATCGCGTGCGCGGCTTGTCCATCCGCGGCGAATTCTGCGGTCCACTGCGCTCCCAGCCGACGCGCCATGCGGCGCAATCCGCTCAGAACCTGGGGGTCGTCATCTACAAAGAGGATTCGACTCATGGCTGGGTTGACGTCAAGGACTGCGGCGCGGACGCCACTTCCACCGGAACCCGCAGCACGAACGTGGTGCCCCCACCGTCGACGGAATCGACCTCGATGGTGCCACCATGGCGCTGAATCACCTGGTGCGCCACATGCAGCCCTTGCCCGGTTCCCTTGCCCACTTCCTTGGTGGTGAAGAAAGGATCGAACACCTTGTCTCGGATGGCCTCTGGAATCCCGCAGCCATTATCGGCAATCCGCACCTCGATCCAAGGGTCGAGGTGGCGTGTACCGATTTCGATGGCTCCAGGCCGGCGATCGGTTGCTGCAATGGCATGTGCCGCGTTTACGATCAGATTCAAGAAGACCTGATTCAACTCACCACGAAAGCCTGTGACTGGCGGCAAGTCGCCCCAATCGCAGACCACCTGCGCAACCGACTTGTACTCACTGCGCGCCACCGTCAACGTGCTCTGCAACGCGGCGTTTAGATCGTACGTCTCAATGCGGTCCGCATCCACCCGGGCAAAGTCCCGCATTGCGCGAACAATCTGAGTCACCCGGTCCACACCTGCCTGGGCCTCGGCAACCGCAACGGGCAGATCACCGAGAACGAACTCAATGTCGAACGCTCGGTCGATTTCTTCCATCGCCTCGATTGCCGCTGTATCAGCAAGCAGCTTGCGGTAGCCATCGACCGCACCGCGAACCCCGGTGACCTGGTCGCCGATCGCACCCAGGTTATCGCCGATGAACTGAATGGGGGTGTTGACCTCATGGGCGATTCCAGCGGCCAGCTGACCGATTGCTTCGAGCCGCTGAGTGCGCGCCAACTGCTCGCGCTCGCGTTCGTCGCTCAGCACCACGATGAACCGGAGCCCCAAAGGGGTCTGGTGGCAGCTGATTCTTCCGCGCACTGGCAGGCCATTTTAGTCATCGCACGCCACCCGGATGGCCAGGTCTCCGGGCGGGGCGGGCCGGCTTGCACGGGCCTGGCGCATCCAGGCCTCAACCTCATGGCGCGCCGGTGCCATGCACAGGTCGGCAAACTCCAGCCCTACGAGCTGGCCCTCATGCTGCTGCAGCAGCGTGAGGGCTGCAGGGTTCGCAAACCGCACGACCCCCTGTGCATCCACATCAAACACGGCATCGGGCAAACCACTGATGAGGTGGTAGACCCGCTGTCTGTGCAGCTTGAGCAACTCCGTGATCTGGCGCCCATGGCGCCAATGCACCAGGCACAAGCAGCCTGCGAGCACACCGAAGAAGGCCACCACATCGATGGTATACTGCGCGTTTGGGTCTCGCCCGGGCGCCACCCACCAGAGCACCAGGGCGCACCCCACGGCCAGTGCTGCTGCACCGGCGCGCAGCCTGGGTCCCCAATCAATGGTATTGCCCAGCGGGCCGCCGGCGTCTGAGTCTGCGGCCACGCCCACAGGCGCGTCCAGCGGTCGGATTCCCATGGTGGCCCGTACCTGTCCTCTCTTGGATGTTGAGTATAGAAGATGGCCGGCACCCCTCGAGATCGGGACCGCGCTACGGCGAGCCACGTGGCGCCATGACCCACCGCTGACCACACGGAGCCACGCCCCATGCACGAGAGTCCAAGAAACATTCTGGTCACCAGCGCCCTGCCCTACGCCAACGGACCGATCCATTTGGGGCACATGCTGGAGCACATTCAGACGGACATTTGGGTGCGCTTTCAGCAACTTCGCGGGAACCGGTGCGTATACGTATGCGCCGATGACGCACATGGCACGGCCATCATGCTGCGGGCGGAAGAGCTTGGCGTTTCCCCGGAGGCATTGATTGACCAGGTTCGCACCGAACACCTGCGCGACCTTGAAGCCTTCGGCATCGGTTACGACAACTACTACAGCACGCACTCGGTCGAGAACCGGCATTTCTCGGAGCTGATTTTCAACCGGTTGCGAGAAGCTGGACACATCGAGGCACGCAACATCGTACAGCCCTACGATCCTGCCAAAGGGCTCTTTCTGGCCGACCGGTTTATCCGCGGAACCTGCCCGCGCTGTGGAGCGGAGAACCAGTATGGCGACAACTGCGAACGCTGCGGGGCGACCTACACGCCCGCTGAGCTGATCGACCCGCGCAGTGCAATCTCCGGAGCAACGCCCGAAGAGCGCGGCTCACTGCACTACTTTTTTCGCCTCGCCGACTTCACTGACCTGCTCAAGGAGTGGACCCGCGGTGGTGCCCTGAGCGAAGAGGTCGCCAACAAGCTCGACGAGTTGCTGGATCAGGGCCTTGAATCGTGGGACATCAGCCGCGACGCGCCCTATTTCGGCTTTGAGATTCCAGGGGCCAGTGGCAAGTACTTTTATGTCTGGCTCGATGCGCCCATCGGTTACATGGCAAGTTTCCAAAACCTGTGCGATCGTAGCGATGCCCTCGATTTCGACGATTTCTGGGCCCCGGGTTCCAGCGCCGAACTGCACCACTTCATCGGCAAAGACATTGTTCGCTTCCACGCCCTGTTTTGGCCAGCCATGCTGCACGGCGCAGGATTTCGCACACCGACGGCCGTACATGTGCACGGATTTGTCACCGTCAACGGCGAGAAAATGTCGAAATCACGTGGCAACTTCATCACTGCCAAGCAGTACCTGGACCACCTGGACCCCGAATACCTGCGCTACTACCTGGCTGCCCGCCTCAATGGCAGCATTGATGACCTGGACCTCAACCTGGAAGACTTCGCAGCGCGGGTCAACAGTGACCTCATCGGCAAGCTGGTGAACATTGCCAGCCGCTGCGCCGGCTTCATCCACAAACACTTCGATGGCCGTCTGGCACCGGCGTTGCCGCGCCCACAACTGTTCGACCAGTTTCTCGCCTCGGCTGACCCAATTGCCGATTGGTACGAACACCGCGAATACAGCCGCCTGGTGCGCGAGGTGATGACCTTGGCCGATGCAGCCAACCAGTACATCGACCATGAAAAGCCATGGATTCTGATCAAAAACCCGGAACGGAAGTTGGAAGTGCAGGCCATCTGTACGCAGGGCCTTGAGCTGTACCGCCTGCTCGTCACCTACCTCAAGCCCGTGGTGCCGCAACTCGCTGCGCGCTCCGAGGCCTTTCTGAACTGCAGCCCACTGGATTGGGCGCACCTCCAGAGCCCATTGCTCGATCACCAGATCAACCCGTTCAGCACCCTGATGACGCGCATCGAACCGGCGGCGCTGGACCAGCTTGTGACGCCACCGCCCGATGCGCATGCACCTGCACGTACGCCCGCGCCAGCACCGGATCTGGACCCAATCGAGCCCGAGATCCAAATCAGCGATTTTGCCAAAATCGACCTTCGGGTTGCGCGCATCCTCGATGCCACCGAGATTCCGGAGGCGGACAAGCTCCTGCGGCTGCGACTCGATCTGGGTGGGGGCGAACGCACCGTATTTGCAGGAATCAAGGCCGCGTACACCCCCGACCAGCTGATTGGCCGGCTCACGGTTGTGGTGGCCAACCTTGCACCCCGTAAAATGCGGTTTGGGGTGTCCGAAGGGATGGTGCTTGCCGCAGGGCCCGGTGGTTGCGACATTTTCTTGCTGTCCCCGGACTCCGGGGCCGAGCCTGGTATGCGCGTGCGCTGAAACCATGGGCTTGCACAGTCCAGTCAAAACCGCCGAGGGTGGACCAGACAATGGCCAGCAGGCCAGAGCGGGGGCTTCATGAGCGATTTGCTCCTCATTCTGGTGAGCGCCATCCTGGTCAACAATTTCGTGCTCGTGCAGTTTTTGGGCTTGTGCCCCTTCATGGGCGTATCCGGCAAGCTTGAAACCGCCATCGGCATGTCGATGGCCACCACGTTCGTACTGACGCTTTCGGCACTCTGCAGTTACCTCACCCACCAGTACCTGCTGGTGCCGCTGGGTCTGGAGTACCTGCGTACCATCAGTTTCATCCTGGTGATCGCCGTGGTGGTCCAGTTCACCGAAATGGTGGTGCGCAAGACCAGCCCTGTTCTGTACCGGGTGCTGGGAATTTTTCTGCCACTGATCACCACCAACTGCGCTGTACTGGGTGTGGCCCTTCTCAACATCAACAAACAAAACAACCTGCTTGAGTCAATTCTGTACGGCTTTGGCGCAGCAGCAGGTTTTTCACTGGTGCTGGTGCTTTTTGCCGCCATGCGGGAACGCATTCAGGCGGCCGACGTGCCCCAACCCTTTGCCGGGTCCGCCGTTGGCCTGGTCACCGCAGGCCTTATGTCCCTTGCATTCATGGGGTTTTCCGGACTGGTGCAGCTGTAGCCCATGACGCTTCTGTACGCATTGCTATCGCTTGCCGGCATGGGCATTGTGTTCGGCGGGGTTCTCGGGTTTGCTTCGGTGCGGTTTCGGGTCGAGGGGGACCCCATCGTCGAGCGGATCAACGCGCTGCTTCCGCAGACCCAGTGCGGTCAATGCGGACACCCCGGATGCCGCCCCTACGCCGAGGCCATCGCCGCCGGCGAGGACCTCAACAAGTGCCCGCCAGGAGGCGAGGCGACCATTCAGGAATTGGCTGACCTGCTGGGCCGCGAGCCGCTGCCCCTGGATGCCGAGCACGGCGAGGAGACCGCCAAAACCGTTGCGTTCATCCGAGAGGCCGAATGCATCGGCTGCACCAAATGCATCCAGGCCTGCCCGGTCGATGCCAT
>DHQM01000028.1:0-305 GCA_002408105.1 Gammaproteobacteria bacterium UBA5338
CGTGGCGGATTGACCCCGATGCACTGAGAACGGAAGTTGGCGGAAGCGACGATCAACTCCTCCGGCACCACCTTGTCTTTGAGGATGTGCTGGTCATGGTAGAGATCATCGATAAACAGGTTCAAGGCCTGGACCCGTTGCTTCAGCCCTGCCTCGATTTGGTCCCATTCCGACTTGGCGATGATCCGCGGCAATGGATCAAACGGCCAGGCCCGGTCGATGGACCCGTTCTCCTGAGAATACACCGTGAAACTGATGCCCATTTCTCGAATCGCGAGTTCTGTCCTGGAAATGAGCTGCTTGAG
>DHQM01000028.1:560-728 GCA_002408105.1 Gammaproteobacteria bacterium UBA5338
TCGTCGTCAGAATACGATGCGAAGTGGTCCAGCAGCGGTTTGGCAACAGGTCGCGCCCGGCCGCCGCGATCGATCAACTCGTCGTAAAGGCCCTGATGTGGATAGTCACGCCGGGTGATGCTCATGCTGGCTTTCGCTCCTTCGTATGATCTGTCGCCGCGGCTTGTG
>DHQM01000028.1:1022-1350 GCA_002408105.1 Gammaproteobacteria bacterium UBA5338
AGGTCGTGGAAGATCGGTGGGCTTCGTGTTCAGCACGTCCACGGATACTTCCACATGGTGCTCTTCCCCGCCGCCAAAGATGACCCCTTTGAGTGGACTGACATCGTCGAAATCGCGTCCTCGGGCGACTCGGATGTACTGATTATTGGGAATGCGGTCATTGGTGGGGTCGTACTGCATCCATCCCAATTCCGGCTGGTATACCGCAAACCAGGCGTGGGAAGCATCCGCTCCCAACAGTTTGGGCTTGCCCGGTGGTGGAGCAGTTTCAAGGTAGCCGCTGATGTATGCAGCCGGCAACCCCATTGCACGTACACAGCCGATCGCT
>DHQM01000028.1:1575-3399 GCA_002408105.1 Gammaproteobacteria bacterium UBA5338
GTACACAGCCGATCGCTAGGTGGGCGAAATCCTGGCAAACGCCGTGGCGGTGGCGCAGAACATCTTCAATGGGCGTGGAGACGTCTGTGACGTTGGGGTCGAAATCGAATTCGGAATAGATTCGATGTGTCAAGTCTTGTGCCGCCTCGGAAAATGGCCGGCCTTTCGTGAACGAAGGCTCTGCATAGCGGCGCAGCTCGGGAAGAATGCCGACCAATTTCGATGGGTAACAGTATTCGCGCGCAAGAATCATGGCTTGGCTGCGGCTGCGTTGGACCTGTTCCCCCGCGGCCTCCCAGGACAGGTTGGCAGTAAAGTCGAGTTGGTCTCCATAGACATCCATTTCCACCTCACTCTCGACAGTCACCTCGAGCTCTGTGTGCGGCTGCTCGATCGAAAAGTAGGTGGCGTGGTTGCCGAAATAGTCCTCGAAGTGACGCAAAGACCGCGGGTCCGGCTGGATCAGCAGCCGGAATTTTCTGCAGCTCTGGCGGGAGTCGCTTAGGGGTCGCAAATGAGCCAGGTTGTGGCAGAAGCTCACCGGCTCAGCGTATCGGTACAGCGTATGGTGCCGGATGTAGTAGTTCATGGGTCGATCCCAAGTGATGTCGTGCCGAGCTGACGTGGTGCCTGCACGTGGCTGAAATAGCGTTCAGCCAGCGCTGCCGAAAATTGCTGAAGGTCCACGTGGGTTGCGAGTAGGAGCGATTCCAGTGCCTCAAGACGACCGGCCTTCGGCTCCACCAGTACTGTGGATTCGGTCAGCCGAACCCGCGTGTAGGCGCCGAGTGCGATGCGCTGGACGGGTTCCAGCCGGTTGTTTTTGGCGTCTGGCAGAGTGGTCAGGTGTTGATCGATGGATTTGAGTTGGTACACCAGACCCCGGGGATTGGATTCATCGAGCAACAGCAGATCCAACGCTGTCAGCTTGTGTGGTGCAGTTCGGTAGCGCCAACGGTGGATCATCAAGCTTTCCTGACTGGAAAGTACGGCTTCGAGTACAAGGTGGTCGAGGAGTTCCTCATGTACCGGGACCACGGCTGTGCGCAACAGGTCGCAAAGACCGAGGGCACGCTCCAACCTGCGGCCCGTGTCCAGAAGAGTCCAGCCGTGTTCGTGTGTCATGCTTTCGGTGGTCTGCCCGCTCAGAGCGATCAGGCTGGTGACCAAATCGTCCAAGCGCTGCCGAAGCCGGTGGCCGCCAAACACGGAAAGCCCTTGTAGGCCCTCCTGGAGTGCCTCAAGGTCGTCGATCACGCGCCAGGTATCGCTGGACCAAAGGTCGCGAACATTGAATGCGGCGTGCGTGAGTGCGGACAGCACTTGGCTCAGACTGCCGAAGCGTGCTGGGTCAGCGATCAGGCTGGCCAGATCGGTTTGTGGCGGCTCAGCACCCTGTGTTGCCGGGATTGAGTTCGCGTCTGCATGGGTGACAGCGCGAAGTGCGTCGATCAGTGAGGTCAGGCACCGCCGGTCGTTGTCGTCACCATACTCTTCAATCTCATTGTGTTTGTTCAGCACGGTGCGGAGCATGCGAACGGTGAACTCGGCCCGCTCGGCGTAGCGGCCCACCCAAAACAGGTTCTCTCCAGCGCGGCTGGGAAGAACACCACTGCGATCCAGAGCACGGATGGTGCGGGCGCCGTCTGAAAGCAGGCTGCGATGGGGTTGAGAATGTTCGGCCAGCACCCAGGTGTCCTTGTTGACGCTGCCCGCCTGGTTGGTGATGCTCAGGGTATTGGAGCCTGGTGCGACACGGGTAAGCCCGCCAGGCATCACCCGGTACCCCCCTTCCGAAGTCACGAGAAAGTGGCGGGTGACCGC
>DHQM01000028.1:3622-5617 GCA_002408105.1 Gammaproteobacteria bacterium UBA5338
ACGGCGGGGTTGCAGTGTGCCGTCGACCAGCGCTGGGGTGGTGGAGAACTCGACCAGTTCCTGTCCAACGTACAAAGCGGGGGATTTTTGTATGCGTGCTCGCCAGACATCCCGTTGAGGTCGACTCAGTTCCGGTCCGAAAACTGAAAGGCCGCTGCGGTGCACCGGCTTGATCACCAAATCACTCAGGTGGTCCAGTACATACCGGCATTCGTCGGGCTGTCCGCACCACCAGGTGGCTGCGGAAGGCAGTTGCAGGTCTTCCCCCAGGAGCAATCGACACAGGCCCGGAAGAAACGGCAGCAGCCCCGGGTTCTCGAGCACGCCACTGCCGAGCGGATTGGCGACCAATACGGTGCCACGACGTGCCGCTTCCAATAGACCGGGGACTCCCAGTTGCGAGTCGCCCCGCAGTTCAAGCGGGTCGCAGTAGGTGTCGTCGACACGCCGCAACACCACATCGACACGCTGCAGCCCTTCCAGCGATTTCATCCAGAGTTGGCCGTCGCGCACGGTCAGGTCATCGCCCTGCACAAGGCTGTAGCCCAGGTAGGCGGCGAGGTAGGCTTGCTCGAAATAGGTCTCGTTCAGCGGTCCTGGGGTCAAAACCACGATGCGTGGATCATCGGTGAGATGGGGAGCCTGCGCCGCGAGGGTGTCGCGGAGGGTCCTAAAGAAGCCTGAAAGCCGCTGCACATAGCACCGCTTAAACGTGTCCGGTAGCACCTGCGACATCGCGATCCGGGTTTCCAGCGCATAACCGGGCCCTGAGGGTGCTTGCGTGCGGTCACTGAGCACCCACATGCGGTCATCCGGCCCGCGGGCCAGGTCGACCGCGTACTGAATCAGGGGATGGGTGCTGTTGGGTTGCAGGCCTTGGCATGGGCGCAGAAAACCCGGATGGGCGTAGATCAGTTCAGCGGGCAGGGCGCCTTCTCGCAACAGTTGCCGCGGCCCATACAAGTCCTGCAATACCAGATTCAGCAACTCCGCACGTTGCACCAGTCCACGCTCGGTGCGCGACCATTCGTCGGCGCTGATGACCAGCGGCACCGGGTCGATCTCCCAAAGGCGCCGTTTGCTGTCCTGTTCGTTGTAGACGTTGTAGGTGACCCCATTCTCTCGAAGCACCTGCCAGGCCTCTTGCCGGCGTCGTTCGAGTTCGCCTCCGCCGACCTCCTCCAGAATGGCCATCAACTGCTGCCAATGGGGGCGCAGTGCGTGTCCCGGTCCTCGCGCCGCCAAGTGGTGCGGAGCAAGCTCATCGTGGGGACTGGCGAGGGCCGCGTACTCTGGGTGCAGCAACTGCCCTTTGGGCAGTGCATGGGTGGCAGGGCTTGGTTCTTTCATGCGCTATCGGTCAGTGTCGGTGGATCCAGGGCGGCGCAGGTCCAAGGTATAGGGGTAGTCGCGGTTCGCCTCTGACAGCGGTACCTCGGCAGGGCCAGGACGTGCAGCCGTTGCCTCAACCCTTGGCGTCCCCGAAAGCGGTAAGGGTGGATACACCGGCCCCGGTGTGTGGCCGAAGTCCCAGTACCGCGCGACCCGCCGGGCCTCGGCAGCGTAGGCGTTGATGGGAAAGTTACCGTAACTGCGCCCGCCAGGATGGGATACATGGTAGGTGCAGCCTCCAAGGGAGCGCATGTTCCAGGTGTCGACCAGGTTAAAGCTCAATGGGGCATGGATGCCGATGCGTGGGTGCAGGGCCGAAGGGGGCTGCCATGCTCGATAGCGCACAGCAGCAACGTATTCTCCTGGAGTCCCTGTCGAGCGCAGCGGAACCTGTCGGCCATTGCACGCGAGCAGGTGACGTCCCGATGTAAGACCGGTCACCCGAACTTGCAGTCGCTCGACCGAAGAATCCACAAACCGCGCAGTGCCCCCTTGTGTGACCTCTTCGCCGAGCACATGCCAGGGTTCGATCGCCATACGAAGTTCGATCTCGATGTCATCGATCTGCACGGAGCCATAGTGCGGGAATCGAAACTCTAGAAA
>DHQM01000236.1 GCA_002408105.1 Gammaproteobacteria bacterium UBA5338
ACCAATTGGGTGGAGCACGGACTCAGATGAGTACAGCGTTTGTGGCGGTATTGATGGGATCGGACAGCGACTGGCCGGTCATGGAGGCTGCTGTGTCGGTTCTGGATGAGCTGGGCATCGCGCGCGAGGTCAAAATCACTTCAGCGCACCGCACGCCGGATGCAACCCACGCCTATGTGAAGGACGCCGAGGCGCGCGGTTGTAAGGTGTTCATTGCCGCTGCTGGCATGGCCGCCCACCTTGCCGGTGTGGTGGCCGCCTATACCCACCGACCCGTGTTGGGTGTGCCGATGGAGTCGGCAGCGCTCCGTGGGCTGGACGCGCTTTTGTCGACGGTCCAGATGCCGGGCGGGGTTCCGGTTGCCACCCTGGCGATCGGCAAGGCCGGGGCCAAGAATGCTGCATACCTGGCAGGGCAGATTCTTGCTGTCGCCGACGACCAAGTTGCACAGCGGCTGCTGGAGCAGCGCCAAGCCATGCGTACCGAGGTCGAGGCCAAGGACAAAAAACTGCAGAGCCAGCTGCGCTGAACCATGCCGGCCACGGCTTGGCGACTGGACTTCGCCGCGCACCAGTTGCGCCGCGGTGGCGTCGTCGCCTACCCAACCGAAGCGGTTTGGGGCCTCGGCTGCGACCCATGGAACGCCAGCGCCACAGCGCGGTTGCTGTCGCTGAAGCGGCGCTCCCAGGGGCAGGGGCTCATCCTGATCGCTGATCGGGCCGACCGGTTCGATGCCTTTCTGGCTGGGCTTACGGAGGCGCAGCGCCAGCGTGTGGTGGCGAGTTGGCCTGGACCCAACACCTGGCTGGTGCCGCACCGTGGGCTGGTGCCCGCCTGGATTCGCGGTGGCCACGGCACTGTCGCGTTGCGCGTCCCCGGCCATGGCGAGGCGCGGGCCCTGTGCGCGGCGTTCGGTGCGCCCCTGGTGTCCACCTCGGCCAACCCCCACGGGCTCCCGCCTGCCCGCTGCCGGCTGCAACTGGAGCGTTACTTTCACCGGCGACTCGATGCAGTGGTGCCCGGCTCTGTCGGCGGTCTGTCGCGCCCGAGTGCCATTCGAGACGCCTGCTCCGGAGCCCTGCTGCGGAATTAGTCGAACCTTCAACACCTTCGGGGAGCCTGATGAGCGACGAGCTGATTGATGTCACTGCGGTGGAGGCCTACTTGCTGGAGCTGCAGGACCGCATCTGTGAAAGCCTGGAATCGTTGGACGGCACCGCGCGGTTTGTCGAGGAGCAGTGGCGGCGGCCACAAGGCGGGGGAGGGCGCACCCGCGTCATTGCGGATGGGGCGGTGTTTGAGAAGGGCGGTGTGAACTTCTCCCATGTTCAGGGTGACGCCCTGCCTCCGAGCGCCAGCGCACAGCGACCGGAACTGGCCGGACGCAGCTTTCGCGCCCTCGGTGTGTCGCTGGTGCTGCACCCGCGCAACCCCTATGTGCCGACTTCCCACGCCAATGTACGCCTGTTTGTCGCGGAGTCGCCGGATGCGCCGCCGGTTTGGTGGTTTGGCGGTGGCTACGACCTCACACCCTACTATCCATTTGACGCCGACTGTCGGCATTGGCACAGCACCGCGCAGGAGGCCTGCGTGGCGTTTGGGCAAGATCGCTACCCACGCTTCAAGCAATGGTGCGATGAGTACTTTTACTTGCCGCATCGCCAGGAAACCCGGGGGGTTGGCGGGTTGTTCTTCGACGACCTCAATGCGCTTGGGTTCGAGCGCGAATTCGCGTTTCTAAGGGCGGTTGGGGACAGTTACCTTTCCGCCTATGTGCCCATCGTCGAGCGGCGCCTGCCACTGGTCCATGGCGAGCGCGAGCGCACCTTTCAATTGTATCGACGCGGTCGCTACGTGGAGTTCAACCTGGTGTACGATCGCGGCACCTTGTTTGGACTGCAGTCGGGAGGGCGCACCGAGTCGATCCTGATGTCCCTGCCGCCCTTGGTGCGCTGGGGCTATGATTGGCGGCCTGAGCCCGGGAGCCCGGAGGCGCGGTTGTCTGAATACCTGACGCCGAGAGACTGGCTCGCCTGATCGCATGTCGACCCCGCCCCTGTCCAACCCATTGCGCTTCGCGGTGATCGGCAACCCGATTGCCCACAGCCGTTCCCCGCAGATCCACAGTGCCTTTGCAGCGCAGCTGGGCATCTCCCTGACCTATGACCGCCTGCAGTCCGAACCGGCCCAGTTCGAGGATGACGTGCGTGCGTTTTTCGCCGATGGTGGCGCGGGCATGAACGTGACGGTGCCCTTCAAGGAGGCTGCGCGCGGCTTGTGCGCCTCTGCTGATGAGGCCGCCGAGTTCGCGGGGGCGGTCAACACCCTGGCACCGCTCAGCGGCAGCGCCGAACTGGGACTGCAGGGATACAACACCGATGGGGTGGGGCTGGTCAGGGATTTGGAACAGAACCTCGGCATTGTGCTGCGCGGCCTGCGCGTACTCGTGGTCGGTGCGGGTGGGGCAGTGCGTGGTGCCTTGGGCCCGCTGCTGGCCGCCGTGCAGACGCCCGTCGTGCTCACCAACCGCACCCTGGGGCGGGCCGAGGCGCTGGCGGAGCGCATGCGCCCGCAAGGGGTAGTTCAACCCCTGGGGTTCGATGAGCTGGGCGGCGCTGGGCCGTTTGATCTGGTGATCAACGGCACCAGCGCGGGGTTGGGCGGCCGGTTTCCCCCGATCCCGTCGGCCTTGGGTGCGGGCGCCTGGGTGTACGATATGGCCTATGGCGATGCGGCTTCAGCTTGCCTGGCCTGGGGGCGCAGCGCCGGCGCCCGGGCCCTCCATGATGGCCTTGGCATGTTGGTTGAACAGGCCGGCGCCGCCTTTGAGATATGGCATGGTGTGCGGCCACGCACCGGCCCAGTATTGGCCGAACTGCGGGCAGCCCAGCCCCGCGACCCCGCGGGCGACCCGCCCAGGAGGTGATCAGTGCATAACCCGCGCCCCCCATTGGACAGCTTGCCGCGGTTCAGCGAAATCGACCCGGCCCGCGTCGAGGCGGACATCGAGGGCGTACTGCAGCAGAATCGGGCAGCGATTGACGCGGTATCCGCCCGGATTCAGCAAGGTGCAGTCTCCTGGGACGACTTGATTCCATCGATGGACGCCTGCGCCGATCGCCTGGAGCGCGCCTTTTCGCCGGTGGCACACCTCAACTCGGTGTCCAACAGTGAGGCACTGCGTGCCGCCTACAATGCCGTGTTGCCGAAGTTGTCAGCCTACGCGTCCGAAGTGGGACAGAACCCTGCGTTGTATGCAGGCTATCGACACCTGGCCGGGCAGTCCCCGGGCAGCCGCGCGCCTGCCGAGCAGCGGCTTCTGGAGCAGGCCGTGCGCGATTTCTTGCTCTCCGGGATTGAACTGGGCGGTGAGCAGCAGCGGCGCTACAGGGCCCTACAGGCTCGCCTGTCCGAGCTCGCCAGCCGCTTCAGCGACCAGTTGCTGGATGCAACTGACGGCTGGTCGCTGACCGTTCAAGATCGGCAACGGCTGACTGGCATCCCGACGACAGCGCTCGAAGCCGCCGAACGGGCCGCTGTCGCAGCGGGAGAGGCCGGTTATCGGTTGACCCTCGAGTTCCCCTGCTACCAGGCGGTGATGACCTATGCAGAGGACCGCGGCCTGCGCGAGGCCATGTACAGCGCCTACGTCACCCGGGCTTCAGACCAGGGACCAGGTGCAGGCCGTTGGGACAATGGCCCTGTAATGGAAGAGATCTTGAATCTGCGGGCCGAGCTTGCTGCGCTCTTGGGGTATCCCCACTATGCCGCGCTGTCGCTGGCCACCAAGATGAACACCGACGCCGACGCGGTCGAAGCCTTTCTGCTTCAGCTGGCGGCACGCTCGAAGGCGCAGGCTCAGCGGGAATGGTCGGTCCTGTGCGCGTTCGCGGCGACGCGTGGCTGCGCAGACCTGCAGCCCTGGGACCAGTCCTTTTACAGCGAGCAGTTGCGGCAAGCGGAGTTCGACCTGTCGCAAGAGGCGTTGCGGCCGTACTTCCCACTGCCGAAAGTGCTTGCTGGCCTGTTCGAAATCACGGGGCGACTGTTTGGCTTTGGCGTGGAAGAAATCGTTGATTTCGACCGTTGGCATCCGGACGCCCGCCTGTTCGCGCTGCACCGGCCAGATGGGCTCGTGGGCCATTTCTATCTGGACCTGCATGCGCGGCCACAGAAACGCGGTGGGGCCTGGATGGCCGACTATGCGGGCCGCAGGCGCCTCCCGGATGGCACCCACAGCCTTCCTGTTGCGTTTCTGGTGTGCAACTTTCCGGCCCCAACGGCTGCAGCGCCGGCGCTGCTCAGCCACCAGGAAGTCACCACCCTGTTCCATGAATTTGGACACGGACTGCACCACTTGCTCACCCGCATGGAGTGGTTGCCGGTCTCTGGGATCAACGGTGTGCCCTGGGACGCTGTCGAGCTGCCGAGTCAACTGATGGAGAACTGGTGCTGGACCCCTGAAGGGCTGGGTTTGATGTCCGGCCATCACCAGACCGGTGAGGCATTGCCGGATGCCACCCTGGAAAGGCTGCGGGCGGCGCGTGGCTTCCAGGCTGGCATGCAAATGCTGAGGCAGCTGGAATTTGCGCTTTTCGATCTGCGCTTGCACAGCCGTGCACAGGGCGCTTGCACAGCTGAAATTCAGGCCACTCTGGATCAGGTGCGCAGCGAAGTTGCTGTGGCTCAGCCGCCGCACTGGAATCGCTTTCAGCATGGGTTCAGCCACATTTTTGCGGGCGGCTATGCCGCGGGGTACTTCAGCTACAAGTGGGCGGAAGTGCTGTCCGCCGATGCGTTTTCTCGATTCGAGGAGGAGGGCATCCTCAATCCAGCGGTCGGTGAGGCTTTCGCGCACGCGGTGCTGGAGGCGGGAGGCGGCGTGGACCCCGCCGATGCCTTCTTGCAGTTTCGCGGCCGACCGCCGCAACTGGACGCACTGTTGCGCCACAGCGGCATCGTTTCGGAGGAGGCGGGCGTTGGCTGACCCGCGCAGGCGTTTTATTGCCGGTGCAACCTGCCCTGCCTGCGGAGCCCTGGATGTGGTTCAGTGGTGGCGCGAGGGAGGCACCGAATGGATGCAGTGCATCCGTTGCGACCACTTGCGCGAACAGCCAGACGCGCCCACCAAGGAGCCGGCCCCGGCGCGGCCATTGACGATTCAGGACCCGGCCAAGTTTCGCCGATGAGCGGGGTGCACCACCTCGGTGCAGCGGTTGAGAAACCGGCTTCTGCTGATATAATCGCCGCGCTTCACTCCGCGTCACGTCCGTGTGACGGGATGCCTGCTGGCCAACACAAGTGATTTGGAGACCGGGGATGCTGTTGAACGCTCGACAGAAATGGCTTGGTGCGCTGATTGCGCCTTCGTTCGTTGCGAGTTCCGCGGTTGCCGAGCCGCTGTCCAAGATCAACCTGCGGCCTGGGGCCACCGAACTGAGCCAGGACATCTACGACCTGCACATGTTGATCTTGTGGATCTGTGTGGCCATCGGGGTGGCGGTGTTCTCGGTGATGATTTACTCCATGATCGCGCACCGCAAATCTCTGGGCCGCGAACCCGCCACCTTCCACGAGAACACCAAGCTCGAATTGTTGTGGACCCTGATTCCCATTCTGATCCTGGTGGCGATGGCAGTGCCCGCCACCGGCACCCTGATCGAGATCAACAGCCCGGAAGACGCCGACATGGATGTGGTGGTAACCGGTTACCAGTGGAAGTGGCAATACGAGTACCCAGGCACCGGGGTGTCCTTTTTCAGTGTGCTGCGCACACCGAGCGATGAGATCTACAACCGCGAAGCCAAGGGCGAGCACTACCTGCTTGAGGTGGATGAACCTCTGGTGATTCCGACCGGCAAGAAGGTGCGTTTTCTGATCACTGCCAAGGACGTCATTCACTCTTGGTGGGTGCCCGATTTTGGCGTCAAGCGGGACGCGGTTCCAGGCTATGTGAGCGAGCTGTGGACGCGGGTTGACGAACCCGGAGTCTACCGCGGGCAATGTGCGGAGTTGTGCGGCAAAGACCACGGCTTCATGCCCGTGGTTGTGGTCGCCAAGGAGCCCGCCGAGTTTGACGCCTGGCTTGCTGAGCGCCAGGAAGCGGCTGCCCGCGAGGCAGAGTTGGCCAGTAAGGATTGGACCCTTGACGAATTGATGGCACGTGGCGAGCAAGTCTATGCCCGCAACTGCGCCGCCTGCCACCAGGCCAATGGCGCGGGTGCTCCGCCGGCTTTCCCGCCGCTCAAGGACAGCCCCATCGCCTTGGGTGACCCGCAGCGGCACATTGAGGTGGTCTACGATGGTGTCCCCGGGACCTACATGGCGGCCTACGGCGAGCAGTTGAGTGAGGTGGATCTGGCTGCGGTGATCACCTATGAGCGCAACGCCTGGGGCAACAACGTCGGTGACCAGGTCAACCCGATCGACATCGTCGAATTCGCCAAATCCAACTGATTCCAGGAGGCCATGACATGAGTGCAGTAGATGCAGCCGTAGACGTGCACCACGACGACCATCACCATGGCCCTGCGAAGGGCATCCGCCGCTGGATTTTTGCGACCAACCACAAGGACATTGGCACGCTGTACATGTGGTTCAGCTTTGCCATGTTCCTGTTGGGTGGCTCGTTCGCAATGGTCATCCGCGCGGAACTGTTTCAGCCGGGCTTGCAGTTGGTCGAGCCCGAGTTCTTTAACCAGATGACCACCATGCACGGATTGGTGATGGTGTTTGGGGCGGTCATGCCGGCCTTCGTCGGCTTGGCAAACTGGATGGTGCCACTGATGATCGGTGCGCCTGACATGGCGTTGCCTCGCCTTAACAACCTCAGTTTCTGGATCCTGCCCTTTGCTTTCGCCACCATGGCGTCGACCCTGTTCATGGAAGGGGGTGGACCCAACTTCGGATGGACCTTTTACGCGCCCTTGTCCACCACCTACGCGCCGCCGTCGGTGACGTTCTTCATTTTCGCTGTGCACATGATGGGGATTTCCTCCATTCTTGGTGCCATCAACGTGATTGCGACCATCCTCAACATGCGGGCCCCGGGCATGACCCTGATGAAAATGCCGCTGTTCGTGTGGAGTTGGCTGATCACTGCGTTCTTGCTGATTGCCGTGATGCCGGTGCTCGCTGGGGCCGTCACGATGATGCTCATGGACATCCACTTTGGCACCAGCTTTTTCGATGCTGCAGGTGGCGGAGACCCAGTGCTTTTTCAGCACGTGTTCTGGTTCTTCGGGCACCCTGAGGTTTACATCATGATTCTGCCGTCCTTCGGCGTGGTGTCGCAGATCATCCCGGTGTTCGCGCGCAAACGCCTGTTTGGTTACGAGTCCATGGTGTACGCCATGGCGGCGATCGCGTTTCTGTCTTTTATCGTGTGGTCGCACCACATGTTTGTGAGTGGCATCCCGCTCTCCGGGCAGCTTTATTTTATGTACGCCACCATGCTCATCGCCGTGCCCACCGGCGTGAAGGTGTTCAACTGGGTCGCGACCATGTTCCGTGGTGCCATGACCTTTGAGACCCCCATGCTGTTCTCGGTGGCTTTCGTCATCCTGTTCACCATCGGCGGGTTCACCGGCTTGATGATGGCCATGGCTCCGGTGGACTACCAGTACCATGACACCTACTTCATCGTGGCTCACTTCCATTACGTGCTGGTGCCGGGCGCGGTGTTTGCGATTTTCGCCGCAGTGTATTACTGGCTGCCAAAATGGTGCGGGAACATGTACGACGAGCGCCTCGGCAAACTGCACTTTTGGCTGTCGTTTGTGTCCGTGAACGTGCTGTTCTTCCCCATGCACTTTGTTGGACTGGCGGGCATGCCGCGCAGAATTCCAGACTACGCGTTGCAGTTCGCGGACTACAACCTGTTGGCCAGCATCGGCGGGTTTGCGTTCGGCCTCTCTCAGCTCTTTTTTATGTTCATCGTGATCAAAACCATCCGCGGTGGCCGCAAGGCGACCGCAGAGGTCTGGGAAGGCGCCAAGGACACCACCCTGGAGTGGACGGTTCCATCTCCAGCGCCCTTCCACACGTTTGAGACACCGCCGGTCGTCAAGTAGGCCGGCCCATGGCGGAGGGCGCCCCGCCTGAACGGCAGGGTGCCCATCCCGCCCGGTCGCACCACAGCGCATGCGCACGACCGCCCACCAGCGGTCACAAAGAATGGAGTAATCAGATGGCCAATACTGCGAACCCGCCCGCGTACTATGTTCCGGAACAAAGTACGTTACCGTTGCTGACTGCCTTCGCGCTCTTCTGCCTGTTGATCGGTGGCGGTGCCGTGATCAACAGCACCGAGGCCAACGGTGAAGCTGGGGCCTCATTGTGGTGGATGATGACCGGCCTCGTGTTGATGGCGGTGGTGTTTTTTTCCTGGTTTGGCCAGGTGATCCGCGAAAACCAGGCGGGCATGTACAGCGACCAGTTGAACCGCTCGTTCGTGATGGGGATGAGTTGGTTCATCTTTTCCGAAGTGATGTTTTTCGCGGCGTTCTTCGGCGCCCTGTTTTATGTGCGGACCTTCGCGGTGCCCTGGCTCGGTGGTGAGGGGGCGAAAGGTGTCTCCCACATGCTGTGGCCGGAGTTCACGGCCGAATGGCCGCTGACCCAGTTCCCGGCCAGTGAAGGCTTTGCCGAACCACACCAGTTGGTCAATCCCTGGGCCTTGCCGTTGATCAACACCCTGCTGCTGGTGTCCTCGAGCGTGACCCTCACCTGGGCCCACCATGCCCTGCGTGCTGAGCACCGTGAAAAACTGAACCGATGGCTGATCGTGACTGTTGCTCTGGGGGCGATCTTCCTGGTTCTTCAAGCATTCGAATACTACGAAGCCTACAGCCACTATGGGCTGACCCTGAATTCGGGGATCTACGGCACCACCTTCTTCATGCTGACTGGCTTTCACGGTGCCCATGTGACCATCGGCACCGTGATGCTGTTGGTGATGCTGCTGCGTTCCCTGAAAGGCCACTTTACGCCGGATGACCATTTCGGTTTCGAAGCGGCCGCCTGGTACTGGCACTT
>DHQM01000043.1:0-296 GCA_002408105.1 Gammaproteobacteria bacterium UBA5338
TTAAGTACGCGAATTCTGGTGGCGTTCGATTGGCGGGTCTGATCTGTAACAGCCGCAACACCGATCGGGAAGACGAATTGATCGAAGCGCTGGCGGAACGCCTGGGCACACGCATGCTGCATTTCATTCCCCGAGACAATGCGGTGCAGCGGGCTGAAATTCGCCGCATGACCGTAATCGAGTACGACCCCGCCTGTGCGCAGGCCGATGAGTACCGTTCGCTTGCGAACAAGGTGATCGAAAACGACAAGCTGGCCATCCCAACGCCGATCAGCATGGACGAGTTGGAGGAGCTG
>DHQM01000043.1:564-9003 GCA_002408105.1 Gammaproteobacteria bacterium UBA5338
CAACTCGTCCATGGACGAGTTGGAGGAGCTGTTGATGGAGTTCGGCATCATGGAAGAAGAGGACGAAAGCATTGTCGGAAAAACCGCGGCGGATGAAGTCGCTGCTTAAACCCATACCGTCTCCCAGGATCAAGCAAGGTTCGTTGGCCTGGTACGCCGGTCTCGAACTTTGCCTTGGGGTGTCATCGGAGAGCAGTCATGAGCGATCTGACCAAAGAAGAAATGGAAGCGCTGATTCAGGAAGTCATCGAGGTATATCCTGAAAAGGCGCTCAAAAGCCGCAAGAAACACCTGGCTATCAACGATCCGGGGCTGGATCAGTCACAGAATTGCATCACCGCGAACAAGAAGTCCGATCCGGGATTGATGACGATTCGAGGTTGCGCATACGCTGGATCGAAAGGCGTGGTGTGGGGCCCGGTCAAAGACATGATCCACATTTCCCATGGCCCTGTCGGTTGCGGGCAGTACTCCCGCGCCGGACGGCGCAACTACTACATCGGAACCACGGGTGTGAACACCTTCGTGACGATGAACTTCACCTCGGACTTTCAAGAGCGTGACATAGTGTTTGGGGGTGACAAAAAGCTCGACAAGCTGATCGACGAGATCGAGACACTGTTCCCGCTCAACAAAGGCATCACCGTACAATCCGAATGCCCGATTGGGCTGATCGGTGACGACATCGAGGCGGTGTCCAAGAAAAAGAAAGAGGAAATCGGCAAGACCGTGGTGCCCGTGCGCTGTGAAGGGTTCCGGGGTGTGTCCCAGTCGCTGGGCCATCACATCGCCAACGACTCGGTGCGGGATTGGGTGTTGTCGGCGCGTGACGATGACGACAGCTTTGCCACCACCGATTACGACGTGGCGATTATCGGCGACTACAACATCGGTGGGATAGCATGGTCGTCCCGCATTTTGCTTGAGGAGATGGGTCTGCGGGTGGTCGCGCAATGGTCTGGGGATGGAACCCTCGCGGAGATGGAGTTGACACCGAAGGTGAAGCTGAACCTGGTGCATTGCTACCGTTCCATGAACTACATCTCGCGCCACATGGAAGAGAAGTACGCGATCCCTTGGATGGAGTACAACTTTTTCGGCCCGACCAAAACGGTTGAATCACTGCGGAAAATTGCCGCGCGCTTCGACGCAAGCATTCAAGAAAAGTGCGAGGCCGTGATTGCCAAGTACCAACCTGAGTGGGAAGCGGTGATCGACCGGTACCGACCGCGTCTGGAGGGCAAGCGGGTCATGCTATACGTGGGTGGGCTGCGACCGAGGCATGTCATTGGCGCGTACGAGGACCTCGGCATGGAGGTCATCGGAACGGGCTACGAATTCGGCCACAGCGATGACTATGACCGGACCTTGAAAGAAATGGGTGACGCCACCCTGTTGTACGACGACGTGACCGGCTACGAGTTTGAAGAGTTCGTGAAGCGCCTGAAGCCCGATTTGATCGGGTCTGGCATCAAGGAAAAGTACATCTTCCAGAAAATGGGAGTTCCGTTCCGGCAAATGCATTCCTGGGACTATTCGGGCCCATACCATGGGTTCGATGGCTTCGCGATCTTCGCGAAAGACATGGACATGACGCTGAACAACCCATGCTGGTCAAAGCTTGAAGCCCCATGGCGTCAGGCCGGAGCCAAAACAACCGTTGCAGCCTGAGACGCGAGTCCAGGTATTGCATCCATTGTCTAGCGCTATCAGAACCCGTCTGTCCACAGATTGGTGGCGCGGGTGGAGGTATTGCCATGAGCCAGCAAGTCGAAGACATCAAACTGAGTTATCCCTTGTTTCGCGACGCCGATTACCGGGAGATGCTCGCCCGCAAGCGAGACCAGTTCGAAGAAAAACACGCGCAAGAGAAAATCGATGAAGCCTTTGAGTGGACGACCACCAAGCAATATCAGGAACTCAACTTCAAGCGTGAGGCATTGACTGTAAATCCGGCCAAAGCCTGCCAGCCACTGGGGGCGGTTCTCTGTGCATTGGGCTTCTCAAAGACGATGCCCTATGTGCATGGAAGTCAGGGCTGCGTCGCGTACTTTCGCACCTACTTCAACCGCCACTTCAAAGAGCCAATCGCGTGCGTTTCAGACTCCATGACTGAAGACGCTGCGGTTTTTGGTGGGCAGAAAAACATGTTCGATGGCCTTGAAAACTGTAAAAAAGTCTACGAGCCCGACATGATCGCCGTCTCCACGACCTGTATGGCGGAGGTGATCGGCGACGACCTGAATGCCTTCATCGGCAACGCGAGAAAGGAAGGCCACATTCCCGAGGACTTTCCTGTTCCCTTTGCCCACACGCCGAGCTTCGTTGGCTCACACGTCACTGGCTGGGACAACATGTTCGAAGGCATCGCCCGGTACTTCACACTGAACCACATGGAAGAAAAATCAGTCGGCTCATCCGGAAAGCTCAACATCGTTCCGGGGTTTGAAACCTATCTCGGAAACTTCCGGGTCATCAAGCGCATGCTGGGTGAGATGGGAATCGGGTTTAATTTTCTCTCCGACCCCGAAGAGGTACTCGACACGCCGGCCAATGGTCACTACCAAATGTACGCCGGTGGCACCACGCGGGAGCAGATTGAAGATGCGCCCAACGCGATCAGTACCCTGCTGTTGCAACCCTGGCAACTGCAAAAAACCAAAAAGTTTGCAGTAGGCACCTGGAAGCACGAGGTCCCGAACCTCGATATTCCCATGGGACTCGAATGGACCGATGCCTTCTTGATGAAGGCGAGTGAACTGACCGGGCAGTCGATCCCGGACAGTCTGGAAAAGGAGCGCGGTCGCTTGGTCGACATGATGACCGATTCCCACACCTGGCTGCACGGAAAACGCTATGCGCTTTGGGGCGACCCGGACTTTGTCATGGGAATGAGCAAGTTCCTGCTCGAGCTGGGAGCAGAACCGACTCACATCCTGGCCAACAACGCCAACAAGCGGTGGCGCAAAGCCATGGAAGCCATGCTCGCGGCGTCGCCTTATGGCGCCAACAGCACAGTCCATATCGGCAAGGACCTGTGGCACATGCGGTCGCTGGTGTTCACCGACAAGCCGGACTTCATGATCGGGAATTCGTACGGGAAGTTCATTCAAAGGGACACGCTGACCAAGGGTCCAGAGCACGAGGTACCACTGCTGCGCATCGGATTCCCGATCTTTGATCGCCACCACCTGCACCGGCAGACAACGCTCGGGTACGAGGGCGCCATGCAGATTCTCACCACCTTGGTCAACGCAGTTCTGGAGGAACTGGACCGAGACACCCGTGGGATGCAGACCACCGACTACAACTACGATCTGATTCGTTGAGCCGGGGATGCGCCCGTGTGGTGGTCCACCATTGCCTCAGGCGATCCCTTGAGCTGACCCATTTAAAAAATGGGCTTGAAGATCTGCGCGGCCTTCGGGCCGCCTCTTTTTTGGAGTTGGTCTCATGCCGAAGGTGATGATTCGAAAGAATGCCAACGGTGAGCTCACCTGCTACATCGCCAAGAAAGACCTGGAAGCGGCAGTGGTGTCCATCGAACACGACCGCTCGGACTGCTGGGGTGGTGAATTGACGCTCTCCGACGGCAGTGTGTACTACCTCGAACCGCTGTCTGTGCCACCCGAGCTGCCGATCACCCTGCGTGCGCGTAGGCCAAACCCGGCCTGAACGGGGTTTGGCCTGTATAGCGTCACCGGTGACTGCCTCGGTGGTGTCGGGGGGCGCTGTCGATGTGACATCAATGCTGTCAATTGTCAGCTTTGAGACACCCCCGGTCTTCGCGTGTTTCCAGAATTATCAATCAATTGGGGTTCGGCATATGGGTTGCAACGCCATTGGCGTGGTGCAGGCGGATGGGCACCGGATGAAATGGAGGTTCTGTGATGAAGGCGCATGAAATAGCGGCTCTGCTTGACGAGCCCGCATGTGGACACAACAAGAAGTCGAAGTCCGGTTGCGCCAAACCCAAGCCTGGCGCAACCGACGGTGGCTGTGCCTTTGATGGTGCACAAATCGCGCTGTTGCCTGTTGCGGACGTTGCCCACATCGTCCACGGACCGATCGCCTGTGCCGGCAGTTCATGGGACAACAGAGGCACCCGATCCAGTGGAGCGGACCTGTACCGCATTGGCATGACCACCGACATGAACGAGCCGGACATCGTGATGGGACGGGGAGAAAAGCGCCTGTTTCATGCCATCAAAGAGGCAGTACAGCGCTACAGCCCACCGGCCGTGTTCGTCTACAACACCTGTGTTCCGGCCCTGATTGGCGATGACGTTGAAGCGGTCTGTCGGGCGGCTCAGGAATGCGTGGGCGTGCCTGTTGTTCCGATTGACGCTGCCGGATTCTATGGCACCAAGAACCTCGGCAACCGCATTGCGGGCGACGCAATGATGCGCCACGTGGTCGGAACCCGAGACCCGGAGCCGATTCCACCGGCGGCTGAACGGCCGGATATTCGGGTGCGTTCAATCAACCTCATTGGAGAGTACAACATTGCCGGAGAGTTCTGGCATGTCCTGCCTCTGCTCGATGAACTCGGGTTGCGAGTGCTTTGCACTCTGTCGGGAGACGCTCGGTTTCGCCACGTGCAGACCATGCACCGCGCCGAGGTCAGCATGGTGGTTTGCTCCAAGGCCATGCTCAACGTTGCCCGTGGGTTGGAGGAACGTTATCGGATTCCATGGTTCGAAGGGAGCTTCTACGGGATTACCGACACCTCCCAAGCGCTTCGGGACTTCGCCGTGTGTCTTGAGGACGCCGACTTGGCGACGCGCACCGAGGCACTGATTGCGCGGGAGGAAGCCCGAGCCAACGCCACATTGGCCCGGTGGCGGCCACAACTGGAAGGAAAGCGCGTGCTCTTGTACACCGGAGGGGTCAAGTCATGGTCCGTGGTCTCGGCGCTGCAGGACCTTGGCATGCAGGTTGTGGCGACCGGCACCAAGAAATCCACGGAAGAAGACAAGGCCCGCATCCGTGAGCTGATGGGCGATGACGTAAAGATGCTAGATGGTGCGAGCCCAAAAATACTGATTGAAACCATTAACGAGTACGGTGCAGATCTGCTGATCGCGGGCGGGCGCAACATGTACACCGCACTTAAGGCACGAATCCCGTTTCTCGACATCAACCAGGAGCGCGACTTCGGCTACGCCGGATACAGCGGCATGGAGGAACTCGCCCGCCAGATTGCCGCGACCATCAACAGCCCCGTCTGGCAACGGGTGCGCAGCCCCTTACCCTGGGGCGAGGACGGGGTAGCCGCATGAGTGAGGCCAGAAGGCGCACCAAGGCATTGTCGGTGAGCCCCGTCAAAACGAGTCAGACGAGCGGGGCAGCGCATGCCTTCATGGGGATTCGGGGCGCCACCCCGTTGATGCATGGTTCCCAGGGGTGTACCGCGTTCAGCAAGGTGTTTTTTGTGCGGCACTTTCGCGAGCCCGTGCCGCTGCAGACCACGGCCATGGACCAGGTCAGCGCCGTCATGGGAGCCGACGACAACCTTGTCGAAGCGGTTCGGGTGATCTGCGAGAAGCACCAGCCGGAGCTCGTTGGCGTGGTGACCACTGGCCTTGCAGAGATCCAGGGGTCGGACTTGCGCAGCGGTCTGGCTCGTTTTCGCACTGAGCATCCCGAATGCGCCGACACAGCTGTGGTGCTGGTGAGTTCCCCTGATTTCTCCGGCTGCTTTCAAAGCGGATTCGCCCTTGCTGTGGCGGCGATGGTGCAGGCCCTGGTGCCTCCAACCGAAGGCGCCGAGGTCGCTGCGCCGAAGCGTGTCAATGTGTTGTGCGGGGCGGGCCTTACCCCGGGTGACCTCGACTTCATTTCCGAGTCGATAGAGAGTTTCGGGCTGGAACCGATGTTGCTGCCGGATCTGGGCACGTCCTTGGATGGCCATCTGGACGACGCCCTGTTCTCTCCCTTGACCACCGGGCGGCAGTCGGTTGCAAGGGTTCGTCAGATGGGGGCGAGTCGCGCAACCCTGGTGGTGGGGGAGAGCATGGCCGTCGCTGCGGACCTGCTGAAACAGCGCACCGGCGTTGTCGATCACCGCTTCGGGCATCTGCTTGGCCTCTCCGAGGTGGACCGCTGGTTTCAAACCCTCAGTCGAATCAGCGGCCAGCCGGTCGGGGCGCGTTGGCAGCGTCAGCGTAGCCAGTACCTCGACGCACTGCTCGACACCCACTTTGCACTGAGCACAGCGCGGCTCGCTGTTGCCGGCGATGCGGATGTTCTGCTCGGGCTCAACCGACTGTTCGCCGACGTCGGAAGCGAGGTGGTCGCAGCGGTCGTGCCCGCGCGCAGCCCTGGCCTTGAGGGTATTCGACGCCATGGGTTGCAGGTGGGCGACCTTGAGGACCTTGAGTCCATGGCGCGATCCGAGCGTGCCCAGCTGCTGATCACCAACAGCCATGGTGTGGAGTCTGCACGCCGGCTCGACCTGCCCCTGCTGCGCTGTGGCTTCCCGCTCTACGACACCCTGGGTGGGTTTCGTCGGTGCTGGCTCGGGTACCAGGGAAGCCAGCAGGCACTCTTTGATGCAGCCAATCTGGTCCTCGCCGAGCACGTTGAAATTGGTGCCTACCGCTCCGTGTACGAGCCACTGGGTGATTCCGCCAGCGAGCCCCTGGCCGCTCAGGATCGGCCGTGAGCCCGATTCGGCGCAGTTTGCAACTGGTGGATTCGCTTTCGAATCTGGGGCGCATCAAGGTCGGATTCGCCACCAGTGACCGCGTGCATGTCGATCAGCATTTCGGCTCGGCCGTTTCTCTGGTCGCCTTCAGTCTGGATGCCGAGGGGGCGCAGTTGGTGTCCATTGGGCAATTTGGAGAACTCGCGGAAGATGGCAACGAAGGCAAGCTTGCCGCCAAGCTTCAATGGCTGCGCGGCTGCGTCGCGGTCTACTGCTGCGCCTGCGGCGGATCGGCAGTCCGCCAACTGCTTTCCGCGGGGGTTCGGCCACTCAAAGTGTCGAGTGGAACGCGCATCGATACTCAGGTTGCCGAGTTGGTCGAGGTCGTGCGGACTGGCCCCACTGGGTGGATTGCCCAGGCCCTGCAAGCCCAACAACGTGTCGACGACACCAGTCGCTTTGCGGCCCTTGGTGAAGAAGCTTGGGAGGAATGACCATGGTGCACCTCCGTCCCACGCAGCCAACCACCATCTCACCACATCAGGAGAGTCAGACCATGAATCAACACCAGGCCGCGGCCCGAAACGATGCGGGTGTGGGAGAAGTCTTTGTCAAGCAACTGGTGGTGCAATTGCGCGCTCTTGACGCCTACGGAACCTATGACAATTGGGACGACGCCAGGGTTCTTGGCACGGTCGTTCTCACCAAGGAGCAGCGCCGGTCCTTGCCGGTGGTGGGTGACCCAGACGAGGTGGTCGTCGCTCGGGTGGGTGCGTTCTACAACGCCGTTTCTGTGCTCATTGAGCAGGCCAGTGGGAAGATGGCCCGCCCTTTGGTCCACCTCAGCCATGAAGGCTTTGGCACCGCATTGATCCGCGTAGGTCATCTGGTGGTTGTAGATCGGGTGCTGCGCGACGTTCACCGATTCGGGTTCGACTCACCAAAGCAGCTCGCAGCCGAGGGGGGCAAGCTGGTCGAGACTGCGCTGGACTGGAT
Source organism: Gammaproteobacteria bacterium UBA5338 (assembly GCA_002408105.1). Taxonomy (GTDB): domain Bacteria; phylum Pseudomonadota; class Gammaproteobacteria; order Pseudomonadales; family UBA5862; genus UBA5862. The sequence goes on from DHQM01000043.1 coordinate 8,210, forward strand.
CCACCGCTACCCCCAAGTCGCCGCAGAATAACCCTGGCTGAGACCCGCCGGGCTTGGCTTCAACGTCCCAAAAGGAGAACCATGGCTTTATGTCCGCGTCTGCCGATGTTCAAGCGCTGCAAAAAGATGTGCGGAAAAAAAAGCGCATCGCTTCCGAGTTGGCGAGCGAACTGCACGATCTGGTCGAGGACCGCCTGCTCATTGACTACGCCGAGCTTCCCCAACTTGCATCACGTACGCACGACGCCTGTGTGACTTGGGCCGAGGCGCAGGCCAAGCTAGATGCATGCATCCCTGATTGACGGCTTCTACTGAATCAGGAACAGGTGGTATGGCTCCGTGAAGGAGTCCGGGCAAGACTCTGAGCATGACACCCTAAACCGCCTCACAAACTGCCTCAACGCTCGAAGGCCTTCGTGGATCCCCCGCCACCCCCAGATCCCCGCCCCGCAGCCGTGGAGCCCGCAAGGGTGCCTTTCTGCCGCTGCCCTATGACTACCCACAGTTCGTTGAGCGCCGGCAGCTTGTGTGCGTCGGACTGTGCAGCGGGCTCGCCCCCTCAATGGAAGAAGCCCTGCAAACAGGCTCTCCAGAGCGATCGGTATGCCGCACCCGACCGGTGCTGATGCCGCCAAGAGTCCAACGCGTGTTCTCTGGTTCGACCGGCTACCAGAAGCGAGTGGTACAGGCTCCGCGTGACCTGGCCCCGCGGTTCACCTGATTGTTGTAGCAGGCTGTAGCGAAGGTTACAAGACCCGGGTTTGTGCCCTTTCTGACAGCTTAAGGGCGCGGAC
>DHQM01000209.1:0-645 GCA_002408105.1 Gammaproteobacteria bacterium UBA5338
TCGACTTGAGATCGAAGCCCCACTTGCGAGCACTGCAAGTAACAAATGAGGGCAGTTTCAGCCACCCATGGTCCATACCAACAACAGTGTAACCGGCCCAGAATCAACCGGCTGACCAATGCATTCTCTTCTCGGCAAAAGGGCTTCGCGCCATATAAGCGCAGAAAAACAAACACCTACGACCTAAAGAGACACAGCAGGCCGATTATTCAAGGCGTATACGGCCTAAATTTTGCGGTAAGTCTTTCTGAAGGGAAGATGCTCAGAACGGCTGTTTTCTCCACAATGCCGCTTGAGGATGAAAAATAGCCTACAACTGACCTGCATCAACAAACTTGACCCTACCTTCGAAAGCCTAATAGACAGCACCCCGAAGGCTCCGTTGTATTGGAGCACCGCTTCGTATCGAAGCGCTTATTCAGCATTTATTCTGCGTACATGGAGGCAGCAGATGAACAAGATAAATTCTGACCAACGCTCGAATTGCCTATTCCCCAGCTTTGTAAGCGCTTGCCTGCTTACGCTGGCTTTTCAAACCGCCGATGTGGGAGCCATTAGCGAGAAAAGTTTGACTCCCATTTTCACGACGGGAGTCCATTCTCCGCCTAGCATACAAGCGACCGACGTTTCTATAGATGAAGACGG
>DHQM01000209.1:878-4364 GCA_002408105.1 Gammaproteobacteria bacterium UBA5338
TCTAGATGAAGACGGATACGTTTACATCACCAGTATGCTTGACAAAACCTTCTCAAAGCATGACGCCTCAGGTGAACTGATTTGGAAAGTTAAGGATTTCACTGGCACGCCTCGCCGCATACAGGTGAGTGGTGACCGTCTCTACGTCACCAATACAACCAACTCGTCATTGAGATTTTACGATACCAGCGGAACATTTTTGAGCAACTGGAAGATTGCCAATTTTGGCGTTAACAGCATAGACGCCAGTGATGTGCATGGGCTTCTTGCAATTCCGTACGTGGCCAGTTCTTTTGGGGCCTCCATATATGATCTTGACCTCAATATTATTCACACTATCGAGCCCGAGTACCCCAAGCCAAAAAAAGCAGAAAACCCAACCGACATAAAAATACTGCCTGATGGTAGTTATCTAATGGCATTCAGAGGAAACAGCCGAATTGATAAATATTCTCCAGGAGGGGTGTTGGCTTGGTCGATTGGAAGCCGAGGGAGTGGGGCGGGAGAGTTCGAGTGGCTATCCGGAATCGACATCGATAGCGTTGGGAACATCTACGCAGTTGATAGACGCAACCATCGCATTCAAAAATTCTCACCAGATGGAGACTTCATCGCAGAGTGGGGCACATATGGCGACGATCCGGGACAGTTTATGGAGCCCGCAGGAGTAGCAGTTGGGCCGGACGACACCATCTGGGTTGCGAATTATCACGGAAACAACATTCAGCGGTTCGATGCTGACGGTAATTTTCTGGCGATTTGGGATGGAGGAGTGAGTGGGGATGGGGAGTTTACCAATGCTTTGGGAGTAGCGGTAGTGGACGGGAAGTTGTTCGTCGTCGACAACAAGAACAACCGAGTTCAAGTATTCGATAGTGGGACCGGCGAATTTCTCTATAAATTCGGACAACGCGGAGACGCTGCTGAAGCTGGCTATAACTATCCCAGAGCCATTACAATTTCGGACTCGGGGGAGGTTTATGTAACAAACGACAAGCAAGTTGTTAGAACCAATCAGGATGGCGAATTAATTCAGCGATACGAAGCTGCCGTAGACGGGAATTTCGGTGGAGCGAGGGGAATCGCGATTGATGAATCTTCCGGTACATTTTACCAACTCGACACGCGGAATGATATCGTCTACAAGCGACATATTGAAGATGGCAACGTAGCATCTTCCTTCGGCGGCATGCTGCTTGATCAACCTCAAGGCATAGCGCTATTAGAAGACAGTATATATGTATCCGACACGAATAATTCTGCAATACGGATTTTCGATATGGACACGGAGGAACTGATCAGCACGTGGCTATTGCCATATGCACCTTTCGGCTTGTCAGCAGACGGGACGCGTGAAATTTTGTATGTGGCCAGTGGAAACCAGGTACATGCTTACAATTACGAAGGCGACGAACTTTTCTTTTGGGATTTGCCGTTCAATGGGGGCAAATTTCTCTCAGTTGATGAGAATGGCCATCTCTTTATAACGAACTCCAAAGGGACTATCGCAGCCTATAGCCCAGTACCACTCCCTGCGAGCTTCGCGCTGCTTGGATCAACGCTCGTACTACTTTGGGCTAAAAGGCGAACTTGATAGCCGCCGCTTACAGTAGTCTGAATCGCTGAACACCCGATCCGGGAAAGGCAACGCTGAGGCTCTATGTTCAGCGCCACGCCTTCCTCGGCATGGGTGCTTAACGTGCGCAGCTATTTCCGGCCTTGATTCGCAAGCTTCGCACATACCGGGTGAAGTTCGACCGCACACCGTTGGGTTCCACCGTTAGCGCTCTTGCAACGCACCGCGAGCACACGTACTTTGTGCGAGCCATTTACAGCGCTTATCACCACTGACAACTCTGGGCCGCGAGGACGTCCACCGACGCCCCATCTTGACCTCCGAGTGGCGACTGACTGCCTGTACTGACCTTTGCCGTTCAGCGGATCAACCAACAACCGTGTGATTCTCCCGCCGCCCCCAGCGGTTAATGGCGAAGATAGGAAACTAACCATTTCCTGGTGTGTTCCGTTCTACTCCTTCGTTTGGCAGCGACCACGCCTTGGGTTAGCATCCTACCTATCGATAGGTTTGGATGCCCCCTATGCAGATCAATACGGATTACGCGCAACGGGTGGTGGTGGACACCACCCAGCTCGAATGGCAGCCCTCACCGGCGCCGGGCGTGGAGCGCAAACTGCTGGAGCGCGATGGCGGCGAGGTCGCCCGGGCGACCTCCGTTGTGCGCTACGCACCGGGGTCACAGTTCGCCGAGCACGGGCACGATGCGGGAGAAGAAATCCTGGTGCTTGAGGGCACCTTTACCGACGAGTGCGGCACCTACCCCGCCGGTACCTACCTGAAGAACCCGCCCGGGTCACGCCATGCACCGGGTGCACCAGACGGTTGCACCCTGTTCGTCAAGCTTCGCTACCAGGCCCCGGAGGACCAGGCCCGCATCGTGCTGGATACCTCAGACCCAGCACAGTGGCAGCCGGGGCTGGTGGACGGGCTCAGGGTGTTGCCTCTGTCCTCCTACGGGCATCAGCACACGGCGTTGGTGCGCTGGGCCCCTGGCACGCTGTTCAACCCCCACCGCCACCACGGTGGGGAGGAGATCTTTGTGGTCCAGGGCCTGTTTGAGGACGACCAGGGGCAGTACCCTGCCGGTACATGGCTGCGCAACCCGCACCTCAGCCAGCACCAGCCGTTCAGCACCCAGGGCTGCACGATTTTCGTCAAGACGGGCCACCTGCCAGCTGCAGGCGGCGCAGCAACCCGGCGATGAAGCACTTCTCGGAGGTGACCCCAGCGGGCGAGCGTGTGCTGGACGTCGCGGAGGCACTGATCGCCCGGCGCGGATACAACGGGTTTTCGTACGACGACATCGCCAAGCGCATCGGCATCAAAAAGCCCAGCATTCACCACCATTTTCCCACCAAGGCAGAACTGGTGGCAGTCATAGCGCAGCGCTATACGCACAGGTTTCGAGGGGCACTGCTTGAGATCGAAGGCCGCCAGGCGGTACCGCACGCACGCTTGATGGCATACGCAGACCTGTTCGAGCGCACTCACCTGCGCGAGCGCGAGTTCTGTGTCTGCGGCATACTCGGCGCGGAGGCGGAAACCCTACCGGCCCCTGCGGCGGAGGAAGTTTCGCGCTTTTTCACCCTGAACCTGGATTGGCTAGGCGCAGTGTTCAAGCAAGGCGCCGAGGAAGGCAGCCTCCGACTTCCAGCGCCCGCACCGGTCCATGCCGAGGGGCTGCTTGCTTTGCTTGAAGGGTCGATGCTGCTCGCCCGCGGGCTGCGCCAGAGCACAGCCGGCGGCGCCGGCCCCGTGGCGCTTGCTGCGGCCTACCTCACCCCGCTGCAACCGCTGTGATCGGGCGCCGTGAGCCAGGGCCAATGCAGCCATTAGCAAACCGATTGATCGGTAGGTGAATGGCCGATTCGTGGGACGAAACCGGCGGCCAATGGCCGCCAGAAGCG
>DHQM01000209.1:4654-11246 GCA_002408105.1 Gammaproteobacteria bacterium UBA5338
ACATCAAGAGCATGAAAGCTGGGAGGGTCTGCGTGGTCGGGTGGAGCTGGGGGTCCGTCGGTGCCAAGGCACAGGCCTTGCGCAAACGAAACCAAGGATAAGGGCAGGTGGTGCGGGCGGGGGGACTTGAACCCCCACGGGCTTGCGCCCAACGGATTTTCGTACCAACTACGGCTTTCGCCGCCCCGGTTCGCATGATGCAAACTGCAGGGTTTGTGGTCTGGACTATCCCTTCACCCTAGCCACTTCAACAGCCGGCCGTAGGCGCTGCCCGTCTAGTCTCTACACCTTCCCGGCGGGGCCGGGCTTGGCTCGGGATCGCCATTTCACAGGGTTCCCCGAATTTGAGCAGTTCTACGTCTTCGGTTTCCCGAAGCGCACTCAATGTATTCAAGTCCGTTGCGTCTACCGATTTCGCCACGCCCGCAAGAGCCTGTGCAGCGACGCCCCCGGGGGAATCGGCCGAAGGCGCCGGGCAGTATACCGTCATCGGGTGATTCCGGGGTACCGCGCAGGCTGCAAGCAAACCGCGTGCACCAGACGCCCAGGGTACCCAAGACACACTTAAAGAGGGGTGGAGGCTGGGGTCGGAATCGAACCGGCGTACACGGAGTTGCAGTCCGCTGCATAACCACTCTGCCACCCAGCCTGGAAAGCAGGTCGCGAATTGTACGGATTTCTTTTGGGTTTGACGAGCGCGGTTCAACCGCGACCCATCAACAGCGGCCAAGCGGCCCGTAAATACAGCACCATTGACCACAGCGTGAGTCCCGCCGCCAGATAAAACAGCACCAGACCCACCCCGATGAACAGCGGCGGCGCGCCACGCGAGCACAGCAGCAGCAAAAGGATCGATGCCATCTGCACACCGGTCTTCACCTTCCCCATGTAGGACACGGCCACACTGGCCCGCTGTCCCAGCTCTGCCATCCATTCCCGCAGCGCGGAGATCGCGATCTCCCGCCCGATGATCACCGCGGCCGGCACAGCGAACCAGGCACTGGGGTAGGATTCCAGCAACACGACCACAGCAACGGCGACCATCAATTTGTCCGCCACAGGGTCCATAAAAGCGCCAAAACGGGTGCTTTGGTTCAGTGCCCGCGCGAGGTAGCCATCCAGCCAGTCGGTGATCGCCGCAACACCAAAGACAGCGGCCGACCCCCAGCCGCTCCAGCCATACGGCAAGTAAAACACCATCACCAGCACCGGAATCAGCACAACGCGAAACCCAGTCAGTGCATTGGGGATGTTGAAGTTGGGGGGGCTTGTGTCCTGGCTTGCGGTCATGCACTGCGCTCTTCGCCACGCACACTCGAGTGGATCCTGGCAGCAAGGGCTCGGCTGATCCCCGGCACCTTGGCAAGCTCATCCACAGTGGCATGCTGCATTTGCTGCATCCCACCAAAATGGCGCAGCAAGGCCCGCCGGCGCTTGGGTCCAACGCCTTCAATTTCTTCCAACACAGACCGCCCCTGCGCGCGACCACGGCGCTGTCGGTGTCCGGTGATGGCGAAGCGGTGGGCTTCATCCCGAATTTGCTGAAGGAGGTGAAGCGCGGGGGAGTGTTCGGGTACCGACACCACAGCGCCAGAAGCCAAAAACAGGGTTTCCATTCCCGGCTTTCGGGTTGTGCCCTTGGCGATGCCTAACAGCAGCACCCCTTCGACCTGCAATTCATCCATCACAGCTTTGGCCTGCGCGAGTTGGCCTTTGCCCCCGTCAATCAACAAGAGATCGGGCAATGCGGCCTCTCCCTTTTTCAACCTGGTGTATCTGCGCTCCAAGGCCTGGCGCATGGCGGCGTAGTCGTCTCCTGGTTCAATGCCGGTGATGTTGTACCGGCGGTAGTCGGACTTCACTGGGCCCTGTGGGCCAAACACCACACAGGAGGCGACCGTCTCACTGCCCTGCGTGTGGCTGACATCGAAGCACTCGACACGCCCAAGCCCGTCCTCTACACCAAGCACCACTTGCAGTTGCTCGAAGCGCTGGCGCATGTTCTCACGGTTGGCCAGGTGCGCGCTCAGGTGCTGCTGGGCATTGTCCCGCGCCATGCGCAGCCAGCGGGCGCGCTCGCCACGCACCTGGTGTCGCACCGTCACCTGCTGGCCCTTCGCACCGGTGAGCGCCTCGGCCAGCGCCTCGGCATCCTCTAAGGCCTCGGACACAACCACCAGCGCTGGGATCTCCACCCCCACCCCCTTGCCCAAATAGTACTGGGGAACGAACCCATCAAGCAGCGCCGCCGGCGTGTCAGCAATGCCCACCTCGGGGTAGTGGCAGCGGCTGCCGAGCACACGCCCGTCCCGAATCGAGAGGACCTCGACGCAGCCCCCACCGGGTAGCAGCGCCGCCGCAAGCACATCGACATTCGCGCTCCCACCGGCCACAACCGACTGTTCCGCGCGCAGGCGCTGCAGGCGAGAAATCTGATCGCGCAGACGCGCTGCCGACTCAAACTCCAATTCGGCCGCCGCGGCCTCCATCTGGTCCGCCAGTTCATCGCACACCGCCTGGCTGCGGCCCTCCAAAAACATCAGGGCGTGGCGCAGGTCCTCCGCATAGGCCTCCGGCTGAACCAGGCCCACGCACGGCCCGCTGCAGCGATCGATCTGGTATTGCAAACAGGGTCGGGTTCGATTGCGAAAGAAGCTCTCATCACACTGGCGGACGCGGAACACCTTCTGCAACAGCCCAAGCGTTTCCCGCACCGCAGCGGCGTTGGGGTACGGCCCATAGTAGCGGGCTCCTTCCCGTCGGCGGCCACGGTAGAACCCCAAGCCAGGAAACTGGGCGTTTCCCGACAACCGAATGAACGGGTACGACTTGTCGTCCCGCAGCATCACATTGAAGGGGGGGCGGTGGGCCTTGATCAGGTTCTGCTCAAGCAGCAGAGCCTCGGTCTCGGAACCTGTGACCGTGGTTTCCAGGGCCACCACCCGGCGGACCATGGCCATGGTCTTGCTGTCCGTTGCTCGGCCGCTGAAATAGCTGGAAACGCGGCTTTTCAGGCTCTTTGCCTTGCCCACGTACAGCACCTCCCCCGCGGCATCCAACATGCGGTAAACGCCAGGTGCAAGCGGCAGAAGGCGCAATTGCTCAGAGAGGTCCACTGGAGCCACCGTCACCGCAGAATCATCACTCGTAAGCTCGTCTTGCGCCGAAATCGAACTCAAGCGTCGGTCAACAGTTGGTGACGCATCGCCAAACGCGTAAGCTCCACGTCGTTGCTGACCTCAAGCTTTTCGAAAATTCTGTATCTGTAGGTGTTGACCGTTTTGGGGCTCAGGCAGAGCTTGTCGGAAATGTACGAGACCTTCTCCCCGTTCACCACCATCATTGTCACCTGCAACTCTCGCTCGGACAGCGCGTCGAAGGGGCCGTAGGATGTGTCATCCGGGGACACCGAACGCAGCGCCAAGTCCTGAGCAACCGACTGGGTCAGGTAGCGCTGACCAGACTGCACCTTGCGAATGGCCGAGACCAGCTCCTCATGGGTTGCGCCCTTGGATAAGAACCCCCGCGCACCTGCCTGCAGCAACCGCGACGGCAACGGGCCATCCACACAAGCCGTGAGCCCGATCACTTTGGTCTCCGGCGCACTGCGCAAAATGCGCTTGGTGGCCTCGAGCCCGCCAATCCCAGGCATAAGGACGTCCATCAGCACCACATCCGGCAGCAGCGCCTTGGCTTGCTCCACCGCCGACTCTCCGTCGACCGCCTCACCAACGATCTCGATTCCGTTCGAACTCGCAAGCAACGCTGCGAACCCTTCACGCACCAACTTGTGGTCATCGACGAGCAGTACGCGAATCAATTCCAACCCTCCGCAACGGCCCTCGGCCGCCGATCTGAGTGGGCCAACGCTGATTTGCAACGTGCGCAGCGATCAGTGGACCCCCAGGTCATGAGCAAAGACCGGATTTTCCCCCATGGCATCCATAAACTAAAGCCCCAGCGCACGAACGGACAGCCCGAGCCTGGCTCGATGCAGTTGGCATGCTCGCTTCGCCATTTGCTATGATGCCGACCGGTTTTTTTCCAATAAAAACATTGAGCCGAGCCCAACATTCAGACCGAAGGTGGTCCCTATGCAGCGTATTCGCGATCTCACTGGCCTAGCTGTGCTGTTGCTGTCATTTGTTATGCCGGTGCGTGGCATCCACGCCGAAGAAGTATCCCAAGAACCAGCCATCCAGGCACCGCTCGCTGCAAAGTCACTCTTGATTGATGCTGCGCGGGTCGGCGGCAAGCTGCTGGCGGTGGGCGAGCGCGGCCACATCGTGTTCAGCACCGACGGAGGCAAAACCTGGGACCAAGCCTCAGTTCCGACGCAAATGACCTTAACCGCCGTAGACTTTGTCGACGAATCCCTTGGCTGGGCTGTGGGCCACGATGCAGTGGTGGTTCACACTGAAGACGGAGGCAAAACCTGGACCCTACAACACGCGGCCCCGGACTGGGAGCAGCCACTGCTGGACGTGTTGTTTCTTGACGCGGATCGAGGCCTCGCAACCGGAGCCTACGGGTTGTTGATGATCACCGACGACGGCGGCGTAACCTGGCAAAAAACCATGGTCGACGAAACCCTGGACTGGCACCTCAATAGCATCGTCCGCCTACCGAATGGAGTGTTGCTCATCGCTGGCGAATCCGGCACCCTGGCCCGCTCAGCCGATCGTGGCGAGACTTGGGAGATTCTCGAATCACCCTATGTGGGCTCGTTTTTCGGGTGCGAAGTGCTGGACGGCGGAAAACGAGTCCTGGCCTATGGCCTGCGCGGCAACGCCTACATATCGGAGGACATGGGAGACTCCTGGTCCAAGGTTGAAAATCCATTGGGCTCGAACCTGTACGGCGGCGACCACCTTCCGGGGGGTGGAGCAGTGCTGGTTGGTGCAGGTGGCACCATTCTCAAGCTGCCCGCAGGAAGCACGGCATTCGAGCGCGTACCCTACCCGGCCTTCAACAACCTGGTCACCGCCGTACACATCAGTGGTTCAGAGGTCGCGATCTTCGGTTCGCGTGGCTACCTGCCCTACATCATCGAATGAACGCCTCCTCGGTCCTACTGCTCTTCTACGGTACGCCAAGCGAAATAGATTGATCTTTGCCCCCAGCATGGCGCCCGAGAGCGCCGCTGGGGATGGCAACGGCGCAAACACACTGCTCCCACCTTCGCGGGCGAACAACCTAGAAACGTTTAGGGAATGCAGGCGTGCTGCAATTGAGGCGGCAGTATGTACTGCCTGTCGTACGCTGGGTTCAAATGGCGGAGAGGGAGGGATTCGAACCCTCGATGAGCTATTAACCCATACTCCCTTAGCAGGGGAGCGCCTTCAGCCGCTCGGCCACCTCTCCGGATCGAATGGGCCCGGGGCCGCATTCAGCGAAGGCGAATGGTACACGAAACCAACATGACCTGACTACGACTCAACGGACAGGCCGTGGAAGCGCAAGGTCATCGATCATCGCCAGCGACGTTGCCGCCTTTCTCAGCTTGGATGCGGTGGTAGATCTCTTCCCGATGAACGGAAACCTCCTTGGGTGCGTTGACGCCCAAGCGAACCTGGTTGCCCTTGACGCCGAGCACGGTCACCGTGACATCATCGCCAATGATCAGCGTCTCCCCAACGCGCCGGGTCAAAATCAACATATCCACTCCTCCAGGTAGCACCGCCGTCGCAGCACAATTGCAAAAACTTTCTTCAAGAAATCAGGCAACCCACGCTGCATAACCGCAGCGGGAACGCAGCCTCTGCCTCAGGCGCCGCCGCCCGGGACCACAACCGGCTCGGTTGCGTCCAGACCGAATGCGGTGTGCAGACAGCGCACCGCAAGTTCAAGGTACTTCTCGTCAATCACGACCGAAATTTTGATTTCTGAAGTCGTGATGATCTGGATGTTGATGCCCGCATCGGCAAGGGCTGCGAACATCTGCGACGCAATACCCGCGTGTGACCGCATCCCCACGCCCACGAGTGATACCTTGACCACACTGCGGTCGCCCACAAGCTCCCGCACACCCAGTGCAGCCGTTAATGGCTTGAGCACCTCCATGGCGCGGGCGAAATCGTTGCGGTGAACCGTAAAAGTGAAATCGGTCGTCTTTTGGTCCGCAGCGATGTTTTGGACAATGACATCGACCTCGATGTTCGCATCACTGACAGGTCCCAAAATGCGTGCGGCCACACCAGGCACATCCGGCACACCGAGCACCGTCACCTTGGCTTCATCTCGATTGAACGCAATCCCCGAGATTTTGGGACTTTCCATTCCGCTGTCTTCCTCTAAGGAGATCAATGTCCCTGGCCCCTCTACAAAACTCGATAACACCCGCACCGGCACACCGTACTTGCCGGCAAACTCCACCGCCCGAATTTGCAACACCTTGGAACCAAGACTCGCCATTTCGAGCATTTCCTCAAAGGTGATGCTGTCCAGGCGACGCGCCTGCTCCACGACTCGAGGGTCTGTGGTGTAAACGCCATCCACATCGGTGAAAATTTGGCACTCCTCGGCTTTGAGGGCAGCGGCCAACGCGACTGCCGAAGTATCGGACCCGCCCCGACCGAGAGATCGGAAGAGC
>DHQM01000209.1:11383-11819 GCA_002408105.1 Gammaproteobacteria bacterium UBA5338
TGGGTGAAAATTTGGCCCTCCTCGGCTTTGAGGGCAGCGGCCAACGCGACTGCCGAAGTATCGGACCCGCCCCGACCGAGGGTGGTGGTGTTGCCCTCTTCGTTCACCCCCTGAAAACCAGCCACCACCGCAACCTTCCCTTCCGCCACCGCGGCAAGGATCCGGCTCGCTTCAATGTCTCGAATTCGGGCCTTGGTGTGGGCGCTGTCGGTCAGTACCCGCACCTGTGCGCCGGTAAAGGACTCAGCCGGACAACCACGCGCATGCAGGGCAATCGCCAACAGTGCGATGGTGGTTTGCTCGCCCGTGGCCAAGAGCACATCCAGCTCACGTGGCACGGGCCGCTCGCTGAGGGCACTGGCAAGGCCCAGCAGTCGATTGGTCTCCCCGCTCATGGCCGACACCACCACCACGAGGTCATGCAGATCGGAAGAGC
>DHQM01000054.1:0-140 GCA_002408105.1 Gammaproteobacteria bacterium UBA5338
CGGCAAGACCACCCTGATCAATTCGATTGCGGGACTGATCAGCCCGGATCAGGGATCCGTGCTGTGCGACGGGAAACCGATCGCAGGTCCTGGGCCAGATCGTGGTTTGGTGTTCCAAAGCTATTCGCTGATGCCCTGGC
>DHQM01000054.1:438-562 GCA_002408105.1 Gammaproteobacteria bacterium UBA5338
TCGCTGATGCCCTGGCTCACCGTTGAAGGCAACGTGGCGCTGGCCGTTGACCAGACCCACAAGCACTGCTCCAGGCAAGAGCGCAAAGCACGGGTCCACAAGTACATCGACATGGTTGGCCTCA
>DHQM01000054.1:833-4047 GCA_002408105.1 Gammaproteobacteria bacterium UBA5338
CGGCGAGCAGCAGATGCTGGCGATCGCCCGGGCGCTGGCGCGGGATGTCAAGCTGCTGCTGCTGGACGAGCCGCTCTCGGCGCTGGATGCCCTCACCCGTGCCAATTTGCAGGACGAGATCCTGCGAATCTGGGAAGAGGATAGAAAGACGGTGATTCTGATCACCAACGACGTCGACGAAGGGCTGCTCATGGCGGACCGCATCATTCCACTGCGACCCGGTCCCAACGCAACCTTTGGCCCCGAATTCGTGGTCGACCTACCAAGACCGCGTGACCGCAGCGCAATGAACCACGACCCCGAATTCAAGGCGCTACGACATGCCATCACCGAATACCTGATCGGGGTTGGGATGCAAGATCAGAACTCCGGCGCCGGGACCGACTTGAAGCTGCCGCCGGTACGGCCCAACACCAGCAACGACTTCCGTCTCGACACCTCCGCCCTGAAGCCTGACAGCAGTGACGTCGGCCGCGCGCGCTATCTGGAGTTTGCCAAGGTCAGCAAGGTCTATCCCGGCCCCCGCGGGCCCATCACTGTGGTCAAGGAATTCGACCTGATCATGCCGAAAGGCGAGTTCGTCTCTGTGATTGGCCATTCCGGATGCGGAAAGTCCACAGTGCTTTCCATGACTGCGGGACTCACCGAGATCAGTTCAGGCGGAATCGTACTGGACAACAAAGAGGTGCGCGGCGCGGGGCCAGAACGAGCGGTGGTGTTTCAAGCGCCAAGCTTATTCCCCTGGATGACGGCATTCGAAAACGTCGCTCTGGGTGTGGAAGAAGTGTACCCACATGCCACCCGCGATGAGCGGGCAGACATCTGTGAGTACTACCTCACTCGTGTCGGGCTCGGAGACGCGCTGCATAAAAAGGCGGGCGACCTTTCCAATGGAATGAAGCAGCGAGTCGGGATTGCTCGAGCCTTTGCCCTGTCTCCCAAGCTTCTGCTGCTCGATGAACCCTTCGGGATGCTCGATTCGCTGACTCGGTGGGAGCTTCAAGAGGTACTTATGGAGGTGTGGAGTCGCTCCCGGCTGACAGCAATGATGGTCACGCACGACGTGGATGAAGCGATATTGCTCGCTGATCGCGTGGTGATGATGACCAATGGACCCGAAGCCCGGGTGGGAAAGATCCTGGAAGTCGACCTGCCCCGGCCACGCTCTCGCAAGGCCCTGCTGGCCCATCCCGACTACTACCGACTGCGAGAAGAGCTCATCAGCTTTCTGGCCGAATGTGACCGGCACTGACCGGCAACGGCCTCGGTGTTTTCAAATTCATCTCACGCTGGAGGAAACTTTCAATGACCCAACAACGCCTCATCGTCATCGGCAACGGAATGGTGGGTCACAAGTTCCTGGAATCACTCCACGACCAGGACGCTGACCACCTGGAACACCACACCACGGTCATCTGTGAAGAGACCCGTCCAGCATATGACCGGGTTCAGCTGTCGTCGTTTTTCTCCGGAAAATCTGCGGACGACTTGTCGCTTGTCGCGCCTAACTTTTTCGATCGCGACGAGATCGACCTGCAGCTCAACGCCCGGGCGCTACAGATCGACCGTGAGCGAAAGCTGGTGCACACCAGTTCCGGAGACAAAGTTCCCTATGACAAGCTGGTACTGGCAACCGGATCTTACCCTTTTGTACCGCCGATTCCCGGCAAGGACCGGCCCGGCTGTCATGTCTACCGGACATTGGAAGACCTGGAGAAAATTCGTGCCAGCGCCAAGAACGCCCGCGTGGGAGTGGTGGTTGGCGGCGGGTTGCTCGGCCTCGAAGCGGCCAAGGCACTGCGGGACCTTGGCCTTAAGACCCATGTCGTGGAATTTGCGCCCCGCCTCATGGCCGTTCAACTCGACGATGCTGGCGGAACCATGCTGCGGCGTAAGATCGAGGCGCTGGGCGTTCAGGTTCACACAGAGAAGAACACCAAGGAAATCGTCGATGGCCAGTCTTATCCACATAGGATGGTCTTCGCCGATGGTGACGAACTTGAGACAGACCTGATTGTATTCTCCGCCGGCATTCGCCCGCGGGACGAAATTGCCCGGGAAGCAGGACTGGAAGTGGGCCCCCGAGGTGGGGTGGTCATCGATGATCACTGTGCCACCTCCGACCCTAACATCTTTGCGATTGGTGAAGTCGCGCTCTGGGGCGGTCGGATCTACGGCCTGGTGGCGCCGGGTTATGCCATGGCCCGAGTGGCAGCTGCCCAAGTCATCGGCAACACCCAAGCGGCGTTTCGCGGCGCGGACATGAGCACAAAGCTCAAGCTCATGGGCGTCGATGTCGCCAGCATTGGCGACTCTCAGGGTCGCACCGAAGGCTGCTTGAGCTACAGCCTGATTGACGAGCGAAACGAAGTCTACAAACGCATCGTGACCGATGCAGAAGGCAAGAAATTGCTCGGCGCTGTACTTGTCGGTGACACCGAGTCCTACAACGACTTACTGCAGACAATGCTGAATGAACTGCCCCTGCCCCCCCAGCCGGAAGCACTGTTGCTGCCTGGCGTCGAGGGTGATGCGGTGGCTCTGGATTCATCCGCACTGCCCGACAGCGCACAGGTCTGCTCGTGCAACAGTGTGTCGAAAGGGGACCTGTGCGCTGCCATCGAATCCGGCGCCCAGACCTTGGGAGCGCTCAAGGACGGTACGCGTGCATCAACGACCTGCGGCGGCTGTGCACCGCTGGTCACGCAAATTCTTAACCACGAGCTGACTGTCCGTGGAATCGAAGTAAACAGGGACATCTGTCCACACTTTCCATTTTCTCGCCAGGACCTGTACTACCTGGTGCGTGTCGAGCAAATCAAAACCTTCGATGCACTGCTCGCAGCCCATGGCCGTGGCCGTGGCTGCGAAATCTGCAAGCCAGCGGTTGCCTCCATTCTCGCCTCCTGTTGGAACGAGCACATCCTAGAGCCACAACATGCTCCCCTACAGGACACCAACGACCGTCACCTCGCCAATATGCAGAAGGATGGCACCTACTCGATCGTCCCACGGGTTGCCGGCGGAGAAATCACCCCGGAGAAGCTCATCGTTCTGGGTGAGGTCGCGCGCGACTACGACCTCTACACGAAGATCACCGGCGGCCAGCGCGTTGACCTGTTCGGCGCACGTCTGGACCAACTCCCGGAAATCTGGGAGCGACTGATCGCCGCAGGCTTCGAATCAGGTCACGCCTATGGCAAGGCGCTGCGCA
>DHQM01000082.1:0-2640 GCA_002408105.1 Gammaproteobacteria bacterium UBA5338
AGCGGCGAGCCAACCAAATAACAGCTCGCCAGTGGGTCCGCCATTGGGGCTGTGGCCCTCAGCGAGCCTGCGGGGTCATTCGAGCCCGATCAACTCACCGCCGCCGCCAGCGCAACCGGCAGTGGCTACACTTTGTCCGGCGTCAAGCGCGGCGTGCTCGATGCCGCCACTGCCGACGTGGTCGTTATCAGCGCGGCCGTCGATGGCAGCCCCGCGCTGTTTTTGGTCGAGGGGTCGGCACTCAAAACCCGCATGCGGCAAGAGACCCTGGTGGATGAGACCCGACGCGCTTACCGAATCGAACTCGATGGACTCCAGGTGCCCGCAGCAGACCGGCTGGACGGCGGTGACGCCACCCAGGCCCTGAAATGGACCTACGCCCTGGGCGCCCTGATCCACAGCGCTGAGAACGCGGGCGGCGCCAATGGCGCACTGCTGCTGACGATCGACTACCTCAACACCCGCAAACAGTTCGACAAACTCATTGGCAGCTACCAGGCGCTCAAGCACCCGACTGTGGATGTCATGGTCGGCGTGGAACACACCCGTTCCCACCTTTACTACGCGGCTTCGGTATTCAACGGCTACGATGGCGGCGAGCCCGAAGCCGCAGTCCGGATTGCCAAGATCCACTCAGACCAAGCGTTTTACTTTGCGTCTGACCGCGCCATCCAGTTCCATGGCGGGATGGGCTTCACCTACGAATGCAATGCCGGGTTGCACTTCCGCCGCGCCCAGGGCAACCGTTTTAGCTTTGGGGATGACTACCACCACCGCAAGCACCTGCGCACCCAACTGCCCACCTGAAGCCGGGCGCAACTGGCTTTCCAGCACGCATGAAAAAGCCCCGCCAATGGCGGGGCTTTTACGTACAGGTACTGCTTGCTTGGCTTGTACTTGCTTCGGGCCAAGGGAACCGCGCCGCCGATACAGCGTACCAGCCGCCCGTCTCCCCCTGGCCAACCGATCAAGTCAAGCTTCAGCCGATGCGCCACGGCGGGAGAACCCGACCAAGCCCAGAATGGCCGAACCGAGCAGCAGCACAGGGGCTGGCAGCGGTACAGCAGCCACGCTCAGCTCAACTGCGTAGGGCACGTCGGTGAGCAGAGAAAAGGCACTGGTCAGGGTTCCACTGACCATCAGCGAGTAATCGCCAGGGGCCAGGGTCACTGGCAGACCCAGCAGGATGTTGCTGGTAAACGGCAACATGTCCACACCATCAAGGCTAGCGCTGAAGCTGTCCACAACACCGTAGGCAATCGCGGTGCTAAAAACAGTTCCGGCTTCGAGCAACGTGAACTCGAACGTTTCCGAGAAAGCGACGCCACTATCAGCGGTCGCAAACTCGACCACATCATCACCAGCCGAGAGGTCGCCCAAATCGACTGCAGCCTGCGCTTGCAATGCACCGAAAGCACACAGCACACACATTAGCTGCAGGACCTTTTGGGCCCAGCTTTCTTTCCATCGCGTTTGCATGTTTCATCTCTCCTTTTGTTTGTGAAAACGGTGGGACCCCTCGGAGCGGGCATCGTTCACTCTCGGAAGCCTTCCCGCAGCGACACGTCCGCCGGGGCTGCAGATTCAGTGCGAACCACCACAGGACACTCGCTTAGGCAATAGAGTGCAAGCATCACACCAACATATTTTTCTTTTTTAAATTAACGGGTTATGTCAGAAATTCGCCGCCTCACACCGACCATGTAAAGAATGCTGACGAATGATTCAGCTCCCTGGCCCAGTTTGCACCAAAACGGTGCTTAGTCGTAGAAACCCCATCCCCTCAGTGTAAAAAATGGCCGATTGCGTGAGGCGTCAGGGCTGCGAACCGGTGCCACGGATGCGTGATTCGCGCAGCCGATCTTCGTATTCCTGAACCTGGTTTTCTTCGCGAACGCGCTGAAACTGAAACACTGGCTCCTTGCCGGACATCAGGGCTCCAAACCCTTTGTTTCGGTAGGCATCCAGCAATTCCACACCCGCCTCGTACAACGCCGCATTGTCCGCAGTACAGGCGATCAGACGATCCTCAGCCTGTGTTTTTTGGTCTGCAACCCGCTCATGCTCTGCAGCCAACTGTTGGCACTGCTGACGCAGCCCATTGTAAAGCCCAACCGTCTCCTCGAGCCGCGAGTAGACAAGCGCCGCGCGGTCCGACAACTGTTCAGCGCGCTGGCCTTGCACCTCCAGCGCCTCGGTTTGCTGCGCGATGCGCGCCTCTGCCCCCGCCAGCTGCTGCTGAAGGTCTGCCACCGTTTTTTCGAGCTCGGACACCGTGCCCATCAAGGCATCGCGCTCCATGGTCAGGGTCCGCACCATTTCCTGGTAGCGCGCAGCAGCGCGCGGGTCCCCGCCATCGCTCGGCGCTTCGCGGGGCACCGCGCCCACTGCATCAACGGCGTGAAGCACCAGCCCCACCAGCAGTAAAAGTCCGTGCAGTTTCCTCGGCGCCCCACCAGGATCCCGAGTGTTGCTCATGATGCCCTCCTGACTCCAGGCTCTGGTTCTAACGTAAAGTTCCGCTTCAATACCGGGCGCTAAGATCGACGAAGTATTGGTCGACTTCGAAGGTCGGGCCCTCAATGGAATTGCTGGAAATCCAGCGCAGGCTGAGCCACACATCTTGGTGCAGACCGTACT
>DHQM01000082.1:2809-11450 GCA_002408105.1 Gammaproteobacteria bacterium UBA5338
TGGTGCAGACCGTACTGTCCGCTGAGGTACCAACCGCGGGCGTTGGTCCCGCCGAGGTGAAAATCCGAGTCGGTGAAGGCATCAACCAGGGCATCGCGTTCGATCCGCTTGTAGCCCGCCTGGACTGACCAATCGGAAAGCCGGCGGGGGGTGTCCACGCCCAAGGCAAGCTTGAGGTGCCAGCCGTCGACCTGCTCGTCGAGGTCTTGCCCCGTGCGCCGCAGGATCTCGGTGGCGTCGAAGCCCAAATTGGTCGCATACTCGAAATCGATCGACAGCCCTTGGTGGGCATCCCAGGCCCAGTCATAGCCCAGGGTGAAGGCGACCACTTCAAACTCGCTCGCCAGGCCCACCTTGGCGACATCCTCTGCGGCGCCTGGATTCCCTGCGGTCCCAGAGATACAGATCGCCGCAAGGCTGTTGCCCTTTTGAAGGTATGGGGGCACGGAGCCCAACTGCTCTTCGGTTGCCAGGTCACAGGTGCCCGGGGCCGTAGTGACAGGACGCGCCTGAAGGTTCGAGAAATCGTAGTAGGCTGCCGCCGCGCGAAGTTGAGCCTGAGGGCCGAGGTCCCACATACCGGCAAGCTGCAGCGCCGCGAGCGACTTGTCGTCTGTCGTAAGGGCCTGTTCTTGCAGAGCAAACCAACCTGCCGTTACCGAAACCTGACCCCATCTGTCTTTCGCGCCATGCGTATACCGCGTTGACACTCCTTCAAACCCGAGGTCCGCATCCCACACCAAGCTTGTCGATTGGTAGGGGTTTGCCATTCGACCGGCAGAAAACCAAAGTGCCTGGCTTTCTCCGACGGGGCGGAAATACTGGATAAACCCTCGGTCGAGCAGGATGTCTCCGCGGTTCCCATAGTCCCCGAGGGTTTGGTTGGTGGTCACAGGCACATTGGAGTTTCCAGTCGAGAGCCGCACCCCCGCAGCCCACCATTCGCCGAGCTCGGCCTCCACACCCAAGCGCACCCGAAGGCGGGTGCGAAAGCGGTCCTGGGTGGTGTTCAAAAAGGCATCGGGTCCCGCGGCGAGCACCCCGCCGGCGCCATTCACCGCCTGCCAATCAATGACCGAACCAGGCGCATTCGAGTCGCCGTTGTAGTCGATGTTTTCGACTCGATAGCGCAGGTCACCGTACAACCGAAGCCCCCGCAACCACTCTGGCCAGACTGCAGCCAGACTCCCCGCTTTGGCTTGGGTGCGAAGCTCGGTCACCACCTGCTCGGTCACATCGGGCGCGGTTTCGCGCACCAACTCGTCACGCACGGCGTCCCGAACCGCGTCGGGCAGATACGGCACCCGAATCACGTCCTCGTCAACCGGGTCCGAGCCATCCTCAGGCTCCCCCGTGCGGTTCAGGTTGCCGCTTGAACCGCGGGCCTCACCCAGCACGGCAGTTGCGTCGTCTTCGGTCAACACACCTTTCTCGACCAACACCCGGAGGAGTTCGGGCAGCGCAACCGCTGCGTCTGAACCAGCGGCGGTTGTGCCACCTGCTGCGCACAGGAAGATTCCGCCTCCAATCAGCGCCCGTTTGAACACACCAAGGGTGACGAAACAACAGCGAATGGGCATGCCTGTAAGGCCTCTCAGGTTCGTGAACTGATTCGCACCACGACCGGTTGCGGCATGGTGACGGGCGGAGGTTCGACCGGCGTCGAGCCGGCCGACAAGGCACCGACCAACAACTGGTCCAGGCGCGCGTTGCCGGTGCTTTGGCGCAATTCGGCGCGGGTGATCTGACCCTGGGCGTTGATCCAGATGCGCACCATCACTGCATAACTCGAACGACGCAGCTCATCCGAATCTGCCAGCAGTGCACTCAATTCGGCGCTGAGTGTCTCTGCGTACCATTGAAACGGGGCGCGATCGATGAGGGACTGCCCCCCACGCTTGCCAACCAGCCCGAAGCCGTCGCCGCTTCCCACTCCTTCTGTGTCCAGACCCAAGGGACCGATAGGATCTGATGAAACTTCGGGCATGTCGTCCAGCGGCGCTGGCTCCTCGACCGGTTCAGGCTCAGGAATCGATTCTTCCATTTTTGGCGGCGGCGGCGTCTCTGGCGGTGGGGGCGGAGGCGGGGGAGGGGCCTGCACCACCGCAATGCTTTGGACCTTGCGCTCTGTCTGATGCGGCGGAGACGTCAAAAACATGCGCGCCAAGATGAACAGGCCGAACAGCACCAGCAACACCACCAAAGCGCCCGCAGCAGCAGGGAGCAGACGCAGCCATCGACCTTGCTTGTGCACTGGACCGCGAGCGCTCAACTAACGATTTTCTCGGTGACCAGACCGATCTGGGTGATCTCAAGCCGCCCGAGCAGGTCGAGCACCGTGATCACGACCTGGTACTGAACGCTGGCATCGCCCTTGACGATGACGGGAATCTGGGGATTCACCGCCTTGTATTGGCGCAAGGATTGTTCCAGTTGATCCATGGTCACTGGATAAGTGTCCAGGTAAATGGTGCCCTCCGCCGTAATGGTGATGGCTTTGGTTTGGGGCTTGTTCAGGCTCGGTGAACTGCTGGCCTGTGGCAGGTTGACCAGAATTCCCTGAACCGATGCCGTCGTCATGATGATAAAAATGATCAATAGAACATACGCCAGATCCAGCATCGGGGTGATGTTGATGTCATCGTAAATCTGGGTGGATTCTTGCTGTCTCATGGCGCGGTCCCTGGGTAGCTGCAGAGGGGGCTGGTTAGGTCACGTACTCTTCGGCGACGCGTGCAATGAACTCGTCAACGAACATTTGCAGGTCTGCGGTGATGTCGCGGATCCGGGTCTGCAAATAGTTGTATCCAAACAGCGCCGGTATGGCGACGAACAGGCCCGCAACGGTGGTCATCAGCGCCGCAGCAACACCTGGCGCGATGGCTGCTACGTTCACGTCTCCGCTCACTGCGATGGCGGCAAAGGTGATCATCACACCAATGACAGTACCGAGAAGGCCAAGGAAAGGGCCGCCACTGATTGCGATGGTCAACAAGACCATCTGCCCATTGAGGCGCTGAATCTCCCTGACCAGGGCACTGTCGATGTTGGCGCGCAAGGTTTCCACGGCCCTTGCACTCAGCATGGGACGCACATCCGCACCTGCGGCAACACCGAAACGGCGGGTGATTTCACTGACACCGGCGTGGTACACCCGGTACATGGGGGAACTCTGATAGTGGTCGTGCTTACCGGCCAGCGCCAGAAGCACAGGCGAGTCCATGAGGGCCTCCTCCATTGGCGTGTCGCCGCGGTCCAATGCGCCCAGCTCCCCGACAGCCAACCGCACGAAGTCGCGGTGAAACTCAGCATTTTCACTTCGGGCACGGCCCACCAGCAGGGCTTTTCCCAGCATCACCAACCAGCTCACCACCGCCATCACCGCCAACAGTCCAATGACCACCCACCCCTCCAGCGATACATTGCGCAGGGTTGCCCCCATGTAGCTGGCCGGCCCGGTCGGATCGGATTCCTGGCTGGCGTCCTCTCCATAGGTAAGCAGACCCTGCCCCTGCCGCTCTTGATTGCGGTAAGCAAACCGCAGCTGTTCTGCCGAACGTGCGGCTCCTGCCACCGCGATCTCATCGAGCTGCCCAACCATGCCGTCGGCGCGGCCCTCACCACTGGCTCCGAATACGAGTGCCCCACCCAGGGGTCTGATTGGTCCATCGAGCGACCCGGCCGCCACCCCATTGAGGTATACCTTCACGCCAGTGTCTGTGCCGACGAATGCCAGATGGTGCCAAGCCGCGGGGTCACCGAGCCCTCCCGACCAGCTCGCCAAGGGTTCACCCTGCTCCAGCCATTCGAGGCGCAAAGTGGCTCGATCCAGCCAGAGCGTCAGGCCCTCGGCGCCGCCCCGGGCGAAAATCCGTTGGGCGCCCGTGTCCTGGGTTTGTGGGCGCAGCCAAAACGACAGCGTCCACCCCTGGCTTGGGTCGAACCCAAGGGGGCCTGCGTCGGCAATGATGAGCTGTGAGTCGGCAGTCAAATCAGCGCCCCCTGCGATGTAGCCTGCATCGGTCAAAGCAACACCCTCGGCCTCGACGGGGACTGCATAGCGGGTCGCGTTTTTGATCGGCGACGCCGTCAGGTGCAACCGAGCCGCTTCGTTGACGCCATAGGTTTGTTCTGGCTGCTGGGCATCGCTGGCTTCTGGGTTGCCGTAGTACATCCAAAACTCAACCGGTTTGGCACTCTCGTGCGACGCCTGGACAGGTACACGCACCCAAATGAGCGCGATCTCATTGACCACATCCAGGGATTCGATGTGGTGCGCCAGTACCGTCTGGTCATCGGCTGCGACAAACCTCAGATCCGCCCCGCCCTCGGCAAGGTCGAGAAAGTACGCAAAATTGCCGCCATGAAGCCGCAGCAACACAGGCGTCTCCACGATTGCATCAGGCTGGTCGAACTGCACCATCAACTGCTTTCGGTAGGGCCAGGCATCGTTCCACCAGGCCAACGCGGGCGCCGCCGTCAACAGTCCGACAACGCAGACCCCCAGGGCACGTACCAGGTTGTTCATATCGCCACCTCCTCATAACTGCTTGCGGCGCCGAGCCTCACCGGAACCGCACGACCTTCTCTTGCGCCTCGCGGCGCCGCTGCTCGCATGCCTCATCGCCCGGAGCGCAGGCTTGCTCGGACTCTCCAGCAGAAACCACCTCAACGCTCAGAATCCCGAGCGCGCCAGTGGCCGCGTCCTCGGCGTTTTGCGTGCTTCGTTCTGAGGCTGCGTCCTGAACACTCTTGGCAGCGGCAGCTCCTAGGTCGCTTGCACCTGCAAAGTCTGCCCCCAGTGCTTCTCCGCTGCCGGTTGGAACGCCGACAGACACACCACCGATGTCAATGTCGTCTGCACCAATCACCTCGACCGCAGCGATGGTCACGTTGGTGCCGCCGATGCCGGCTTCACCCGCATCCACCACTCCACTCGGCGCAAACAGGTACACATCCCCTGGGGGGACTTCGGGGTCACTTGAAGCCGTTCGAATGCCACTGCCGGACACAATCGGCGGAAACTCGATCACGAGGTTGCCGTTTTCATCAAAGCTGACCTCTGGAGGAGGGGCAGAGATTGCGGACTTGGCGCCTCGCCCGGCGTCGATGTCACCCTCACTCGCCCAGATCAGTATGTTGCCGCCGCCCAGGGTGAACACCCGAGACTGGTTGACTTCGAAATTATTCTGCACAAGCGCGCGCACCGCGCCCTCGCGCTGCGCGACGATCCCGAGTTCGTCAGCAGGTCGAGATCCAGCCACCGACACTGCGACACCTGCATTGATGCTTCCGTACGGCGCCAGCGCCAGCACATCGCCGCCATCGACGGTTTGTACCCGACTGAAAAACATGGAAAGGTCGGCGCGGTGGTCGGGCCGGTCGGAAAACAGGGTCTCAATGGCTTCAAAAGCGGCTTCATTTCCACGGGTTGGGTCCGCTGCAGCGGCCGAGCCGACCTCCTGCAAAACGCCAAACAGCACCTCAGCCAAGGTTTTGGTGAGGGGCGCAGCAATCCCGTACAGGGTCGACAGGTCGAGTTGGTTGGCCATGGCCAACACCTCGGCATCGCTCATCAACTGACCGGCGTCCAGCACCGAGCGCAACAGATCCACCACGTCCGCACGGGCTTCGGTGAATGCCGTGTCTTCTCCCAGCTGTTGTTCAATGAATGCGGCATGGTCAAAGTACTCCGACAGCACGCCGGGCATGATCAATAGGGTTGCACCGGAATCGGCGAGGGCGGGATTCGCCGTGTCGCCGATTGAAACCACGCCCTTGGAGGCTCCGAGGTCGAAGTCACCCCCGGTGCGCATCAGCAAGGTGCCAGGTCCTGCCACTTCAACGGTGGCGCTGTTGCTCAGCAACGCACCGGTGGAAGGACTGCGACCGATGCGGTACCGCAGGTTTTCGCCTGCCTCGAGCAAGGAAAAATCGTCTAGCCCCGTGTGCTGGATCTGCACCCAAGGGTTGACCAGATCCTGCCCTGCCACCATGCGCGTCGCCTTGGGGATCGAAAAACGCAGCGTATTGGCACCGCCGATGTCACCCTGAGCAGAAACAACTCGAGCGGGAGTCAGGTCTCCTTGATGTACCGGAATGGGCGCATGCCGGCCTGAGAAAGGGTTCAAATCCGCCACCACCTCGGTGCTCAGCAGGGAAGCAGGAAACTGCCAACTGGGTATGAGCGCGAGGTTGCCATCCGATAACCCGATGCGGTTCTCATTGGCTGCGCCATACAGATTCCCGTGGCTCAACAACTGCAAATCGCCCCCTGAGGAGGGAAACAGGAACAGGTCCCCCGTCACGACCAGCTCTCCCCCCAGGGCCCGCGCGTGCACCGAGGGCGGGTACATGCCGAGTGCGGTTTTCTGGGTGCTGTTGAACGAGCCGGTGAACAGGTCGTCCACCTGCCGCAATTCAGAATTCAGCGCGATGTCGCCCGTGATCGACTCGACCCTGAGCCGCGCCCCTGGGGCATAGCTGTACCACAGGCTGGTGCCCACAGGCCTCACCGACTGGGGCAGGACGAACGGGTCGAGCACTCCGGTCAGACTCAGGTCGCCCGCGCTGCGCAATGAGAAATCACCATCGCTCAACAGCAGCACCGGCCCAACCGTGAATTGCGACCCGCCCCCGATTCGCCCGCCCGCAACCAGCTCCGCGGTGCCCGAACCCAGGTAATAGGCGCCGCCGAGCAGGTCGGCGCCGGCACGGACCCGCAAGGCGCCGCCACCGCCGACTTCAACCTCGTTGGTCGTGAAGTCGAAGTTGAACGGCTGGTCGGGTTGGGCAAGCGCGCCCCGGGGCTTGCCGGTTGTCGGCACTGAAGCGGACAGGTCTCGAATGTTTCGGCCCGCCTCGATCCATAGGTTTCCACCACCAAACGCCGCAACGTTCTGCTCAAAGCCAACGCCGGAGTCCGGATCCAGAGCCAGAGCCCAGGCGGTCGGGGTTTCGCCCGAGTGACTGCCCGAAGGGCGCCAGTCGCCCATGCGCAACAGCCACGCGGTCACGAGTTGGTCGACCGGTGCGCCCACCAGGTCCCTGCCGGCGGACAAGAAGAGGTCACCTCCACGCTGGGGGTACTCGCCATAGAAGACCAGCGCCCCATAGAGATCACCAAGCGCCCCAAATCGATCACCGGCAGCGGCCTGTCCGGCGCTGTACACCACCGAACTTTCATCGGCGAGCACCAGATCACGGCCCGCACTCAGGCGCAGGTCCCCGGTGCCGGTGCGCACCTGTACTCCGGATCCGATCGAAAGATCGCCGGCGCCTGCGGACCGCACTGCGCCGAACCCTGCAAGGTCTGCCCCCCCGGCCAAGGTGAAGTTCCAGGATTCATCCGTGCGCAACAGATTGGCAATGGGCCAGGCGAACCCCAAGCTGTCGGTCAGGTCGATGACGCCATCTTCGAACCCGTCCGACACCTCGGCATCAACGTACAGGTTGCCCCCAGCGCGGATGCTGAGGTGGCCGACGCGGCCCGGCGACTCCGCACCGTCACCCAACCCGGGATACCGCCAAGTCGCGGTGTCGATGGGATCGCGGATGCGCAATGACTCCGGCACATCCAGCCAGATGCCAGCAGCGAGGCGGGCCGAACCCGGCAGCGCAGCCTCCACATCGGCGATCCGGTCCTGCTGCATGAAGTCGGCCGCGTCCGCGCCAAACCGGGCCAGGTCCGTGGCCCGCAGTTGGCCGTCCACAGAGAGGTCTTCCGCCCCGTATCGGCGCACCGCTTCAACCGTGAACCGGTCGCTCCCCAACACCGGGGCAGACCAGGTCACCGGCAAGGTTTCGCTTGGGGCGCCGGGCTGCGGCCGCTCCACGCGCAACCAGGTGCCCGTTTCCCGGCCAGCGCTGTCCACGAATTCGATCAGGGCGCCCGGCCCCGCCGAAACGCCGTGCTCACCATCGGCGTCAAGGTCAACTGAGGTGAGTTGGAGATCGCCGCCACCGGCAATGCGCAGGGTGGCGGTGTCTTCCAGGATGAGTTGATCCGCGGCACTTAAGGCGAGGCGCCCCTGCCCATCGCTCGCCACAGTCAGGGTTCCAGCGACCTCAAGTGAGCCACGATCGACCTCCAGGACAAAGGACTCAGCGGTGACGGATGCCGATTCACCCCAGCGAACCTGGTCCTGCTCGCGCAGACGCAGTGCCAGGTTGCCAGAAAACCCACCGCTGGAAATGACCTCAATCCATTCAGTCAATGACTGATCCTCAGCGAGGCGTGCTGCATCCAGCAACAGGTCGGCGCCGCCTCCAGCCAGGTTGCCGGCCAGATAAAGGGTGCCGCCCGATGCACGCGCAACCAGTCGGCCGGGTGCCCCCGGCTCCGCCACTTGCAGGTCCGGCGCCGCTCCTGCACCCAGTTTCAGCACTGCAGCCGGAGCCAAAGACAGGTCCCCGTGGTCCGCCTCCAAGTGGAGCTCGCCGCCCGGCGTTGCCACAAACTGATCGGCAAACTGGCGCACCAGACCACTGACATCCAGCACCGCCTCGTCTCCAACCTCCAGGTCAAAGGCAGTGGCTTTAAGGCCCAGCTGACCCGACGGCAGGCGCACCTGGGTGTTCCAGCGCACCGCGGCGGCCTCAATGTTCAGGCGTCCACCGAGCGCTGCGTCCTGTCCCGGCA
>DHQM01000082.1:11654-14960 GCA_002408105.1 Gammaproteobacteria bacterium UBA5338
GCTGCGTCCTGTCCCGGCAACAAGGCGTCCGACGTATTGACTGCGTCCAGCGCCCCATTGGCTTCCAGGCCTGCGGTGCTGCCGGTGGCCGCGGTGACCCATGGCGTGTCGATCCTCAGGTCGCCTGCGGTGCTCAGCCGCGCGTCGCCTTCAAACCGCAACACATCCTCTGCGTGCAGGCTCAGCGCTGCGATCCCTTCCACCCGAAAACCCCCGGGGCCCACCAACAGCTCCTCCGCGCTGAGCTCGAACTCACCCATCAGCGGCGTGTCCACCACGGCGGCTGTGCCCGCACTGTTGGTGAGCCGAAGCTGGCTGGCAGCGAGGCCTCCAACAGCCGAAGCCCCAGCGGGCGACACCAACCCCGGCGCATCCAGCACGAGCCGCTGCAACCCGGCAATGGGCTGCAGGTGGCCGGTGTCATCCGCAAGTCCGAGCACCCCGCGGATGGTGATGGGCGCACGGCTGGTCAGTACCAACTCATCCACCCCGAGTCCCACCAAGTCTGCCGCGGTGAACTGCAGCGTGCCGGCTTGCGGGTTGGCCTCGGGCTCACCGAGTGCGATGGCGCTCGCACCCAGATTCAGTGAGCCATGGGGCATTTGCAGCAGGCCCGCGTGGGTTGCGCCGCCGCTGGAATCCAGCGTGATTGAGGTTTCCGCCGCCAAGAGCGCGCCGGCGTCAATCATCAACTGGGCCGAGTCCCCCGGCAGCTCGGCGTCGCCATACAGCCGTGCGAAGCCCACCTGGTCGGTGGCGGACACCCGCATCAAGACGCCGTCGCCTTCGGTTTCGAGCACCTGGCTGCGCCCGGTGAAACGACCGGATGCCCGGATTTGCGCCCCCGTCTGCACCCAGAGCTCTGCGCTCGACACCGCGATCAACTCCGGGATCTGCACCTGAACACCGGACTCGAACACCAATTCGGTCGCGGTCACGTCGACCCGGGTGCGGCCTGTGCTGTCATCAAAGCGCCGTGCGCCACCCAGCAACAGGCTGTCGATGCCGAGGCCGGAAAACTGATCGCCCCGCAACTGCAGTGCGTCACGCTCAGGGTCGATCTCTTCCACCACCCGGATCTTGGTGGCCGCTATATCGAGGCTGGAGCCGCGCCCGTCGGACTCGGGCCGCGCGCTGAGCGTTCCGGCAAGGTTCAGCCGCTCGTCTGCCACCAGGCTGATGGCGCCACCATCGCGGGGCAGCAGCGGCAACAGCGCCTGCTCCGCGGCGCGCCCACCATAGAACGACTGCGCACTCACCTCGCTGTACTCGGACTTGGTGCGAACCAGGGCGCCAGTTTCCACACGGTAGCGACCCCATTGATTCCCCGCTTGGTGGCCGCTCAAGTCGGTCGGGTGGCCGGCCACAAGCTCCGCACCTGAGGGCTCGCGCTGGGGCGCAAAGGGCTGCACTGCGTAGCCGGACTCCAAGGGGGTGACCAATCGCCCCCCGGGCAGGAGCGCATAGCGCGCCGGCAGCACTGCATAGCGGCCATCGGCGAGGCCTGAAACACCTTGCAGGTACACCTGGGCATCGGGGGCAAACGGGTGCTCAGCGGACAACAACGGGTCGTAGGGAGCGATCATCCAGCTCGACTCGGGCAAAACGGCGAAGCCTCCGCCATAGCTCGCGCTGCCCGGCAACAGGTAGTCGGTGGATCCGCCGCGCCCGGGCACAAACTCCCAGGCGTAAAGCGCGCCGCCACCTGACACATCCAACTGCGCCCCAGCGCTCAGGTCGATCGTCGCGCCTTCCATCCGCAGGCGCTTGTCCGGCGGGGCATCGAACACCAGGTTGTTGAGGCCATCCAGCGGGTACAGCCAGTCGAGACCAGCCTGGGTCACCCCGAACGGAATGGTCTGGCCGGTCGCGGCAACGCCGGTGTAGCTGTCCGGCCCAAGGGTCAGACTGTCGGTCGCGACCAGCTCCAAGGTGCCAAGCGGCGCATAGAGCGCGCCGTCCTGAACGATCTGGTCCGCCGCAAAGCTGAGCTGTCCGCCCGCACTCAGCGGCACTGCTACTGGACCGCCACCGGTGATGTGGAGGTGGGTTGGCTCGGCGCTGCTCAAACCCACATGAAACTGACTGAGGGTGGTGGGATACAAGCGCGCCGCATTGAGTTCGAGGTCACCTTGAACGGCCAACTCGCCTCGGTAGTCGCGCTGGCTGTCCTGCAACCGGACCCCGGACAGGCGCAGGTCGCCCGCGCTCGACAGGCGGGTTGTGGAAAACCCCTCCACAGCAAAGGCGCCGCGCAGGTCCAGGGTCTGTGCGTGCACCTCCAGCGGTGCTCCACCGGTGGGGGCAGCGGCAGGACTTGTAGCACTGCGGCTGTCCACACCTGACAGCGCCAGGTAGGGCGCTGAAAGCCGAACCGCCAGGTCGCTCGTGGCGCCTTGGTACACGAACCGTTCCGCATCCAGCGCGAGCGCCGCCCCCATCTCCAGATCAACCCCTGCCCCCAGATACAGGGTGTCATCCGAGCGCACCCACAATCGATCAAAACCGCCGGCCCGCACCTGGTCAACGCCCAGCTGGCCGGTGCCGATGGCGCCATCGACCGGCGCAATGCCGGTGTCAGTCAACCAGTCCAGCGGCGCGGCGGTCTCGGTCAGCCACACCGACACAGGGTCATCCGGATAGATGGCGAGCCCGCTCGGATAGGGGTTCTCAAGCTGGCGGCGCCGCTCGAGCACCAACTCGAGCGTACCGCCGCTGGCACCAGCACCACCGGCCTCGGCGGACAGCAACCCCGCAACAAACAGCCCTTCGGCGCCAACCAAGCGGATGGTGCCACCATCCGAGGCCACCAACACAGGTGAGCCATCCGCCGGCGGGGCCATGCCGCCGAGCAGGGCGTTCAGCTTGCCT
The DNA here is from genome assembly GCA_002408105.1 of Gammaproteobacteria bacterium UBA5338. Lineage (GTDB taxonomy): Bacteria > Pseudomonadota > Gammaproteobacteria > Pseudomonadales > UBA5862 > UBA5862. Next base: position 14,526 of record DHQM01000082.1, read on the forward strand.
TGCGCACCATCTGCCACCACCTCGGCACCGGCCAGGACCGCCACCAGGCCGCGAACGGCATCGACCTCAAACACACCACCGTCCGAAACCGTGCCCAGGGTGCCGCGTTGGGGATCGATGTAGCTGTGCACTGTGCCACCCAAGTCAACCCGCGCACTGGAACCGACCCAAACCCCTTGGCGGGGGTCGAAACCCAGCTCATGCTCAGGCGCCAGGGTGCCAAGCGCCAGCCGTCCACCGGGCAGCACCACCTCGCCATCCAACCAGATGGAGGCATCGGTCAGCAGGCTCACCTCCGAGCGCGCCGCGCCCAGAATCCGCGCACCCGGGTTCATGTCAATGCTGGCGGCTTCGCGGTTCGATGGGCGCCGCACCGCGGTGGAGGTGACCTCCAAAGTCTGAGGAGATTGCAGGTGGGCCGCCACAGACTGGCGG
>DHQM01000082.1:15138-16151 GCA_002408105.1 Gammaproteobacteria bacterium UBA5338
CGCCCTCAAAAGTCTGAGGAGATTGCGGGGGGGCCGCCACAGACTGGCCCTGCCGATGCCGCCGCAACTCGGTACCTGAAGCCAGGTTGGGCAGGTCTGTCGGAAGCTGCCAGCGCTGGGCATCCAGCACGACCTTGGCATCCTCGGCGAACCGTGCGCCACTGTCCGTGGCGCTGAATTCGAAGGCCGCGAATCCGCCTGCCTGGAAGTCCGCGTTTTCAAACCAGACCACAGGCTGGGGGTCGGACCCCACCGGTGCCTCGGCGCCAAACACAAAGCCCGGCGCGGTGAGCGCAAGGGTACCCCCACGCTCGAAACCAAAGGCTTCCATCCGGGCGCCGAGGCGCAGGTCACCCAGCGCGGTGGCACTGCCGGTGACCCCGGCCGCCACGCGCCCACCACTGCCACCCTCAACCGAGCCGCCGCGTTGCAGCCAGGCCCCGGCATTGGCGAACAGACCGGCGCTGCGGTGCAGGGCCAGGGTGCCTGTGGCCGTCAATTCGATGGCGCCGCCGTCGAGCACGACCGCGCCGTCGAGGAGAGCGCCCTCGGGCGCGGCGTGGTCATTGGCCCAGGCGCCGGATACATCAATGGTTGCACCGGGCTCGATCCAGAGGTCACCGGATGCCACTGAAGAGGCCTCGGCAGTCACCGAAACCTGGCCGCCGGGTGCACGCAGGTCACCACCGAAATGCACCTCCCCCCCCTCGAGCGCGACCTCAGCGCCGACGGGGAGAACCCAGTCCACCTGTTCATCGACCCAGAGGTCGCCCGCAGTGGTCAGACCAAAGACACCGATGTTCCAGGAGGACATGGCGGAGACGTCAAAGCGGTTCTCAGCGTCCACCTCCACACCGGATTCGATGCCAGCGGCCCCGCCGAGCTCAAACCGATACTGGCCTCCCTGGGGTCGGGCGTCGAGTCGACGCTGCGCTGTGCCGACCCAAGTCTCGGCGACCAAGGTGCCCCCGCCCAGCATCCGCGATGCGGACAGACCCAACCCCCCGGCATCC
>DHQM01000082.1:16376-18223 GCA_002408105.1 Gammaproteobacteria bacterium UBA5338
GCATCCGCCCCGGCACGGCTTGCCGGCTGGACCGCGCGCATGCCGACTGGCCCGGCGATGGGGAGCGAGCGTGTGACCCCGAAGTTGGCGTCGCTCTCCACCACCTGACCCCACAGGGCATCGTAGCGAACGTTCGGGTCGGCATCGCCGATGTCGACAAAGCGTCCATTCAACAGCAGCTTGGTGGTGTCGATCGGGCCCGCCTCGTATCGGATCGAACCCCCGGAAAGGTCGATCTGCGCACCCGCGTCAAAGATGAACGCATCACCGGCAACCAGGTTGAGTTGGCCACCCTCAGTGCTGCGCTCGGCCACGGTGCGTTCGACTTTGGCAAGCGCACCTGAAATGTCAGCCATGCGGGTGCCCTTGCGGACATCCACACGGACGGTTGCACCGTCGAGCACTCCACCCTTTTGCAGCGGCACGTCTCGCAGTTCGAAGCTGCGCAGATCCAGCTCCACCACAGCCCGCGAGGCCGGCAACACCAGCTCGTCGTATCCGGACAGGTCGATGCGACTGCCGCTCGCCAGATGGATTTCACCTGAGGCGCTGTTGTCGGGGTTGCGGGGGTTGGTCGTCGCCACCAGATCCACGCGGCCGGACGGCGCTTCGATGAGGCTGCCTGCGTCCAGCACCAGCGTGCGGGCGAAAAGCTCCACATAGGATTCTGGTTGGGGCTGTTCACCCACCGCGGTGCGTTCACTGTCGGTGTCCGGAAGCACGGAGATGTGTCCTCCAGGCGCAAGCTCCACCCGTGCGTGCAGGCCAAGCCCGTCGTCCAGGGCGCTGGTGCGTTCGGTGCGCTGGGCGATCAGGGCGGTGCCGTTGACACCCTGGTCCTCTCGGGCGAGCAAGCGCACCGCTCCGTTGACGTCGACGGCGGTGGTGGCGTTGATTCGCCCGGCCTGTTCCACTGCGAATCCGACCAGGGTGACGTTGCCCTGCTCCACCGAGAGCTGACCAAGGTTGGCCACGCGCCCGCCCGTCTCGACTTCCACCAGCAAGCCTGCAAATGGGTGTCCATCCCGATCGGCTTCCTGCAAATACAGCTTGTCGCGTGTGGCGGCAAGAATGATCTGGCCCTGGAGGCCAACACGAATCGACCCTGCGTTGATCACTTCGGGGGCGGTGAGGATGACACGGCCATTGGCTTTGGCCGTGATCGCTGCCCCTTCTGCGACTTGCACGGCGATGGGCACCGGGTTGCCCTCGGCATCGAGTCGGTAGTACGCGCCGGCACCCTCAAACGCAGCGCCTTGGTTGTCGTCGAACACCTTGGTGATGCCGCGCAGGAAAGTCTCCTCAGTGATCTCCAGCGCACTGGCAACCAGGCTATGCACGTTCACGACCGACTCAGCCCCAAACAAAAACCCGTTGCGGTTGTACAGGTAAATCTGCCCATCGGCGGTCAGCTGCCCCAGGATCACGCTCGGATCGGCGTCGTCGATCAGGTTCAGGGCAATGGCGGTGCTGCGGGGTTGGGCGAAGTGCACCGCGTCAGCACGGCCGATGTCGAAGTCATCCCAGGGGAGAACGACCCGGTCGTCCTGCTGCTCAATTCGCAGGCGGTGCTGGTCGTAGTGGGCTCGGGTGGTGCCGAGTTGATACACCGCGCTGGAGCCCTCTTGCTCCAGCAGCGACCACACCTGGGCGGGGGTGGGAAGTTCAGCCAAGACCGGCCGGGCCACCACCAGGCTGCAGCCGAGCAGCCAGCGCCAATGTCCGCATCTCGCCGATCTGGGGGCCGGGAATCCCATGTCACCACCTCCACGCCAGGCTAAAATGGCTGCGCACGTCGCCCGCTTCGATGGTGCCGTTGTTTTCCAGCACCGCGCCGCCGGAAAGGG
>DHQM01000082.1:18509-20792 GCA_002408105.1 Gammaproteobacteria bacterium UBA5338
ATGGGGTCCAACCGCGCCGCGCAGGGCCACCCCAACGCTGGCCAGGTCGCTGCGCGCCGGAGTGCCGGGGAGGGGTTCTTGCACCCACAGGCGGGCGCCCTCCGTGAACAGCGAGCCACGCAGGCTCAGGCGCGTCGCCCATGCACCCGAGGCCGGCCACACCGGCGTCTCCAGTGCCAAGCCCGCCACCAGCCCCTGATCGCCAAGTTGCTGGGATTCGTAGTACCCACGCACGCTCTCGGAACCGCCGGCGCTGATCTGTTCCTTGTTGATCAGGGGGGCATCGGCCCACTGGAGCCCAAGCCTTGGGACCAGGTCCCAGTTCCCTAGCGACCACCTGGCGCGCCAGTCGGCCGTCAGGTAGAGGTAGCTCGCGCTGGCCCGAAACCGCTTGGCGCGAAAGTCCTCCTCTTCGCCCACCAACCCGCGCCAGTGACCGTGGGCAGCGAGTCGGAACTCTTGGGCGACCCTCGGCGGCAGGCCGACCCAGCTGTATTCCAGGGTCCAGGGCAAGTACTGGATGGGCGTCGACAGGTTGTCCGCCCCCACCAGCACCACGTCGTCCTCAAAGTCCTTGAAATCAAGCCCGAAGCCCACCGATTGGCTGGCGGTACGGCCGGACCCCACTGGCTGCACCCAGCGAAATCCCAAGATGTCACCGGCGCCCACCGAAGCCAGGGCATCCGCTGCGGCCACAGGGGCTTCGGATTCGGAGCGCAGTGCGTAGCCCACCGCCCGGGCCCGATCCCCCACAGGAACCACGTAGCTGCCGGAAATCACCCGCACGTCTTCGCTCTGCTGGGGAGAAAACTGCAGCTGCAGCGAAGCGCTGTGAAAGGCCTGCCAAAGGTTGTCGTAGCGAAAATGGGCGCTCGCGCGCAGGCGGCTGGTGTGGGCGGAATTGCGCCCGTTCAGTTCCAGCCGACCGTGAAAGGGGAGCTTGTCGCGCACCCGCAAGTCCACCTCCAATGCCCCTGGAACAGCACCAGGGCGCAACACCGGCACCAGCCGGCGGTCCACGCTCACTGCCTGCGCGCGGGCCAGCTGGCGCTGAGCGGTGGGCATGTGCGGCACCCGGCCCTCGGCCAGCTCCGGCACCTCGGCCTTGACCACACTCGGGAGAAAATACCGTGCATCGCGCACCCGAAGGCGAGTCACCTGGCCCTCCACCACCTCCAGCCGGACCACACCGCCAACCACATCCTGGGGCGGAATGTTCACCAGTACGGTTTCGTAGCCAGCATCCCGGTAGGCCTGCTCCAGGCTCACCCGCGCCGCCTCCACGGTCTCAATGCTGCGGCCTGGCCCCATGTGCGGGAAAAGGGCCCGCTCCACCGCCGCCACCGACAGCTGGTGGTTGCCCCGCACCTGGTATTCACGAATGAAAAAGCGCACCGGCGCGGCCTCACCGGTACCGGGCGCGTCGGAGGCCACTGGTTGCGGGTTGCCGCGTGCCACCGGAGCCACAGCGCACAGGGCCAGGGTCCACACAGCCAGCGTGGCCCCCGCCAACCCAAGGCGCAAACCGGGAGCAGCGCCCGTGCCGGCGCGACGCGCTGGGCCACGAGGCCGCCGGCCAACAGCCTGGGGCAATGCACAACAGAAAGGGGCAACCAAAACCAACTCGCCATCCGCTTTCACATGGAGCCTGTCGCCCCGAGAAGACCCCTCTTGATTGAAAGGACTCCAGAAACCAGCAGGCCCAACCCTGGGGGCTGAACCCAGAACAACCGGGCCGGCATCCTGCCGGCCCGGTTTCAAGCCACTGCCGGAGCCCGTGAAGGGGCCCGGCTCAATCGGCACTTACAGCTGGGCGTCACCGCCGTCATAGACGACCGGCACCCGACAGTTGTCGACCGGAAATGCAGTGGTCGCGTGGCTGTAGGGGCTGACCGGGCGGTCCGGGTTGAAGGCGCCGTTCGGCTCCGGGCTGTGGGCGAAGGGCACCGCGTGAAAGCCCGATGCGCCAAAGCCGTGGACGAACTCGGCATTGAGCGCGGCGAGCACCACCGGGTTGCCAGCCTGCTTGATCACCTCGTCGGCGATGGTTTGCTCACCCGCGTCCCAGGTGCGGTCCGAAACGTACTGGAAGGTGAGCTCGACCCAGTCCTTGTAGCGGCCTTCGATGGTGTTTTGCAGCGTCGGCGCCACCCCATCGACCTTCACAAAACGGAAGTCATCTCCCAGGTCCGGGTTTTTCTCCAGGCTCTGGATGCCAACCGCCCAGCGCACACCGTAGCTTCCCGTGCCATTGTCGCGGTCGTTCAAGCAGTCGGTGAGGTC
>DHQM01000082.1:21104-27794 GCA_002408105.1 Gammaproteobacteria bacterium UBA5338
GAAGCCGGCGTTAAAGCGGCGTCCGCACAGGGGTAGCGCAGGAACTTGTTGTTGTGCTGGGCCTGGGTGCCCGAACCGTTGACGCGCCGGCAGACGTGCACCTCGCGGTTCGGCGGGATGTTGCCCGCGATGGTCACCTGGGAGGCCAGGGTGGCGCCATTGACCTTGAGGCTGTCCCAACTCGACCACTGGCCACTGTAGATGCTGGCGATCTGGTGGGAGTTGAGGTTCGGCATGCAGGCTTCGGTTTCGCCGTGGATGGTGTCCAGGTTGCCGTCGCCGTCCTTGTCGTGGGCAAGCGTGGTGTAGCCGGCATTGGTGGGGTTGCACACGCTGCTGGAGTCAAACTGGGCCTCCTGCAGGGCATCGCGAAGCTTGGTGGTGACCGGGATGCCAAAGGTCAGCCCGGCGGTCGGGAACACATCCAGCAGGGCCACGTCGTCCGCGGACACATCCGAAAAGCCTGCGGGGGTGTTTACGCCACGAAACTGGCCGGGGTCCACATCGGAGATGCCAAAGTCGGACTCCACCTCTACGTACTTGCTGGGGTCACCGAGGTCATAGTCGCAGGTGACCTCGGTTTGCACCGGGTCGACCTTGCTCAGGGCGCAGCCGCTGGCGTCGATCTTGAGGTACTCGATGGCACCTGCCGGATCGCCCTTGGCGGCAGCGATGAGGGGGCTGACTCCTTGGGCCGAGCCACCTTCGCTGCGCTTGTACAGCAGCAGGTTGTCTTTGGAGAGGCCCGCGAGCGCCGGGTTGCCCACCTTGTTCAGCACGCAGAGGTAGGCGTTCTGGTTCTTGCCGTTGCCGCTGTCCTTGTACTTGTAGGTGGTGGCGCTGGTGTCGCAAATGGCGTCGGCTGCAGGCACGTTGGGGTTGGTGATCAACTCCTCCACGAACGAGCGCGCCGCCGAGGCGCCGGAGAGGTAGACAATGTAGGTGCTCGATTCATCAATGATGGGCAGGCCATTGGCATCCACGCCGATGGCGGCCTGCACCTGGGTGCTGAGCGCCGCGGCGGCTACCGCTGCCGAGAGTGCCGGTTTCTTGAAGTTGTGCATGGTGGTTGGGCTCCTTATCTGGTTGTGCTCAGTGGTGGTGGGTATGGTGGGTGTTGCAGATCGATCAATGGGTCTGGATCCATGTCCCGGTGCCGCAACTGCAGTGGGCGCGTGCGCACCGGGCCCCGAGGGGGCGGCCAGGCGGACGTTGCGCCCCGCTCCCGTGCGGGCCGGGGGTCGAACAGGGCAAAGCACCTGAGTTTCGGTGGGTGCGCGGTTTCTGCGGGCGCCGCCGCCGGTGCCCCCCATCAACAGGGGGCCAGGTCAAGCCGCTTCACGCACCGATCAAGCTCCGCCGCCCGGAGTGCGGGGCCTGCACCGCCCGGTCACAGCCAATCGGTGCAGGGCGCTCCGCGCAGTTCCTTCCATCAGGCGTGCATCAGGCGCGGCTGCGGCGTGCGCGAACCGCGATGCCCGCCAGGGCACTGCCGAACAGCCAAGCCGCCGCCGGCACCGGCACCGGCGCGACCGGGGCGATTTCCAGGCTGTCCTCGGTCAGGAATCCCAGCACGGGCAATGCCTTGCCAAGCGCCAAATCAAAGGCGCTCTGGTCGATCTCCCAAAGGTACAGCTCGCCGGTGTCACCAAAGGCAACGTTGGGGTCGGTCTTCCAGTTGGCCCAGGCGCCTTTGGAACTTGGCCCCTGGCCCTCGTGCTTGCCGAGTGTGGCTTCTGTGTCTTCAATGCGGTTGCTGAGGTTGGCAGCGTAGTCATTCACCGCGCCGGAATCCCCCGAACTGATGTTGAGGGCCTGGACCGAAACCTGGTCAATGATTCCGGCCAGATCATTGAAACTGAAAAGTTCCCAGTCCAGCTTGGGGTTGTTGGGATCCAGCGAGTGCACCAGGCCCCAGTGGTTGAGGTCCGTGCCGCCGGCAAGTGAGTTGTCTCCGCCAGCAACGACCCAGCTGCTGTTGTCCCGGTCAAAACCGTTGTTCTTGAACTCCTGCCAATTGGGGTCATTGCTGAGGTCAAAGGACTGCGGGGCAATCGTGTCGTTGATCACCGCGTCGTGCACCCAGAGGCCGAGGTCAAGGGTGTAGGTTTCCTTTTGGGTGTAGTCGTAGACCGACAGAAACACCTCACCGCCGAGCGGAGAAAAATGTGCGACGGCCGCCTGGCCCTGACCCGCACCGAGCGCCAAGCCGGCGGCCGCCACCAAGGCGCCCAGTTTGCTGTTGTACCGCATGAGAAACTCCTCCTGTTGTGTACTCACCGGCCCGGGGCCTTGCACCCACCAGAGACTCCTCTGGGCGGGGCGTAGCCGGTGCGGGCCATTGAAGTCTGTCTGCCAGGTGCGCCTGCAATGGCGCAAGCCTCGCTGGCGGAGCCATTCTCGCAATGGGTCGGAGCAATGTGGGTGACGGTTGGGTGAAGTTCTCGTGAATTGTCATACGTTGCGCTCGAAGCGCTGGAAATCACGCAGCTTTCGGTCTACTACACAGAACCGTCACGGACCCGTTCTAGCATCGATGCAGCCGACTCGGGCCCATCCGGACGGACGCACCAGGCAACCGCATGGGGCGCCCCGGCCCAGGCGTGGAGGCCAAATGACTCAAAAGAAGATGGTGTCCTTTCGTTTGGACGAGGACGACCGGGTGCTGGCGAAACGGCTGGCATCGCGGCTGCAGTGCCGCGAGTCGCAAATCTATCGGCTGGGGTTGTTGCAGCTCGCCCAAGGGCTTGGGCCGCTGCTCACTGACCCCGCGCAACTCGGCGAGGTCATTGACCTATTGATCGATCACCGGGCCCTGTTCCGCGACCGGCTGGCGATGAACACTCGCCAGTACTTTCGCATGATCAACCTGATTCCGCTGCGTGGCACGACCAAGTTGAAATCACAAGACCTGGAGCTATTGCTGCTGCCCGACCACCGCATCGGGCAGGAAATCCAGCGGATGAGTGGAAATGGCAGCACCCAGGCGCCCCTGGAGAGGCGCCTCAAACAGCACTTTTACGAACGCTACCAGCTGCAGCGTCCAGACTCAGGCAAGGTCCGTCAGAATTTGAACTGACGGGCGGCGAGGTCTCGCATGATCTCTTCGGACCCGCCACCGATCGCGTTGACCCGCACTTCTCGGTAGATCCGCTCGACTTTATTGCCGCGCATAAACCCCATGCCGCCGAAAATCTGCACCGCCTCGCGGGCACAGTATTCCATGGTCTCGGTGGCCTGCACCTTGAGCAAACTCAATTCGGCAACCGGCACCTCGCCCTGGTCCACCTGCCAGGCGGTGGTCTCAAGAAACCTCTGGGTGGCCAGAATGCGCTTGGCCATCTCGGCCAGTTTGTGACGAATCACCTGGTGGTCGGCCAGGCGTTTGCCAAAGGTCTTGCGTTCGCGGGCCCAGGCCACGGCCTCATCCATACACACCATGGCGAATGCATTGGCACTCGATGCCAGCCCCAGCCGTTCCGAATTGAAGTTGAGCATGATGCCCATGAAACCCTGGTTCTCTTCACCGATGAGGTTTTCGACGGGGACTCGGCAATCGTCAAAATACAGGGTGGCGGTGTCCGAGGCCCACCAGCCCATCTTCTTCAGGGAGGTGCGGGTAAACCCTGGTGCGTCGCGTTCAATCAACAGCAACGAAATGCCGCGGCGGCCTTCGCCTCCGGTACGCACCGCCACCGTGTAGTAGTCGGCCCGCATGCCGCTGGTGATGAAGACCTTGGAGCCGTTGACCACGTAGTGGTCGCCGTCGCGCCGGGCGCTGGTCCGCAGGTTTGCAACGTCTGACCCTCCGGAGGGCTCGGTGATGGCCAAAGCTGAAATTTTCTCTCCGGCGAGCACTGCCGGAACAACCCGCTCTTTGAGGGCCGGACTTCCAAGGGCAAGCAGCGGCGGCAGACCGATGCCATGGCTGTTCAGGCTTGCATTGACCCCGCCCGCCCCGTGGCGCGCCAGTTCCATGGAGGTGACGATGTGCCAATAGGGGTCGGGAGCGGGGGTTCCTCCATACGCCTCTGGATAGCCGAGTTGAAGCAACCCGATCTCCGCAGCTTTTGTATAGAGCGCTCGCGGGAACTCTCCAGCCTCCTCCCACTCGTCCACATGGGGCGCGATCTCGGCGTCGACGAATTTGCGCAGCACCTGCCGCCACGACTCATGCTCTTCACCATAGAACTGCGAACTGAGGGGTTGATCAAACCAAGAGTTGAACTCGCCCAGCGCCATACTCGCCTCTCCTTAGATGTGATTGGAATGGAAATCGGGCAATGCCCGGTGTTCAGCGCGCGCACCCAGCGCACACCTAAATTGCATCGACAGGCCCCACCGCTTCTGAGGCCAGGGCGTAGAGGCGCTGGTATACCGGCACGCGGGCATCCCAGGAATAGTCAGCCTCCATGCCACAGCGAACCAAGTCCATCCAGCGGGCTCGATCGGAGAACAACAAGAGGGCTCGCCCCACCGCTTCCTGAAGGGCTTCGGCAGTTGGAGCGTCGAACACGAACCCATTCGCGACGCCCTGCGCTAAATTCTCTGGGGTCGCATCTTGTACAGTGTCTGCCAGACCGCCGGTGCGGCGCACAACAGGCGGCGTGCCGTAGGCCAGGCTGTACATTTGATTGAGGCCACAGGGCTCGAATCGCGACGGCATCAAGAACAGGTCAGCTCCCCCTTCGATGCGATGCGAAAGCTGCTCATCGTAGCCGACCCGAACGGCCAGGCGATCGGGGTACTTACCGGCAAGGTCCCGCAAGGCCGTCTCGTACTGGCTGTCTCCAGCGCCCAGGACCACCAACTGAGCCCGCTGTTGCATGAGCCAGGGCACCGAGTCGATCACCAGGTCAATGCCCTTTTGCTCAGTCAGCCGCGTCACCATGCCGATGACGGGCATGTCCGGGGTAACCGGCAACCCAAACTCGCGCTGCAGTGCGCGCCTGTTGTCGACCTTGCCGGCAAAGTTGCGAACCGAATAGGTGACCGGCAGCCAGGGATCGCTGCGCGGATCCCAATCGGACCGGTCGATGCCATTGAGGATACCCATAAGGTCATCCGACCGGTGACGCAGCACGCCGTCCAGGCCTCGGCCATACTCGGGCGTCTTGATTTCTTCAGCGTAGGTCGGGCTCACGGTGGTCAGCTTGTCCGCATAGACCAGGCCAGCCTTTAGAAAGGAAAACCCACCGTGGTACTCCACCCCGTCGACCGTCCACCAGGACCAGGGCAACGCCAAAGATTCAAAGGTTGCACGGTCATAGGTCCCCTGATAGGCCAGGTTGTGCACCGAACACACGAGCGCAGGGCGCCGAGCGTGGGACCGGATCATGGGCGCAGCGAGCCCGGTCTGCCAGTCGTTGAGGTGAACGACCGATGGCGCCCAGTCGAGCGTTGCGAGGCCGCAGCCAATCACCTCTGCCACCCGGCACAGCACCGCGAAGCGCTGGGGGTTGTCGGGCCAATCCTGGCCTTGGCTGTCGAGATAGAAACCCGATCGATGGTAGTACTCGGGCAGATCGATGGCGTACACCAAGGGGCCATCCCCGGGTAGGCGACCGACCATCAAACCGACCTCCACCTCAACGGCTTCATGCGGGACCGAAAACGTACCCAGGCGCCTCAGCTGATCGAGGCGTTCTGCCACACCCGGATAGGCCGGAGTCAGGATGCGCACATCGTCTCCAGCCTCAAACAGGGCGCGGGGCAAGGCCCCGGAAACATCGGCCAGTCCGCCCGTCTTGGACAGGGGATACACTTCACTGGAGACAAACAAGACGCGGTTCACGACATGGTTCCTGCAGATTGTTGACAAGCGTTCGGCTATTCTGGCTTGAAGACCACGGCTCCGAGTGGCGGCACCTGAACAGCAATGGCATGATCGAAGCCCATCCACTTGATGGGCTCACTGGCCACGCGACCCGTGCCGCAGTTGCTGCCCCCGTAGTACCCGGAGTCCGAGTTGAAAATTTCTCGGTACCCCCCGCCCTGGGGCACGCCCACGCGGTAGGCATCGCGCGGAACCGGCGTAAAATTGAGCACCACCACCAGGTGCTCCGAACCCTCACCCAACCGCAGATAGGCCAGGATCGACTGGGTGGCATCGTGGCAGTCGATCCAGCGGAAACCGGCGGCATCGAAATCCTGCAAATGCAGGGCGGGCTCAGTGCGGTACAGGTGGTTGAGGTCTCGCACCAGCCGCTGTATACCCGCGTGTTCAGGATGCTGCAGCAGCCACCACTCCAGCTCTCGGTCATGCGCCCACTCCCGTCCCTGGGCGATGTCATTGGTCATGAAGTTGAGTTTTTTTCCTGGCTGGGTGAACTGGTAGGCGAGCAACAGGCGCACACCCGCGAACCGCTGCCAGCCATCCCCGGGCATTTTGTACAGCAGCGAGGCCTTTCCGTGCACCACCTCATCGTGGGAGAAAGGCAACACAAAGTTCTCGGTGAACGCATACAGCAGGCCGAAGGTCAACCGATCGTGGTGGTAGAGCCGATGAATGGGGTCATGAGAGAAGTATTCCAGGGTGTCGTTCATCCATCCCATGTTCCACTTCATGCTAAAGCCGAGCCCACCCAGGTACACAGGACGCGAAACCATCGGCCAGGATGTGGACTCTTCGGCCACCACGAGGGCCCCCGGAAAACGCTCGTGCACAACCACGTTCAGGTACTTGAGCAG
>DHQM01000082.1:28076-41125 GCA_002408105.1 Gammaproteobacteria bacterium UBA5338
TAGTCGAGGTAGAGCATGGAGGCCACGGCGTCCACCCGCAGCCCATCAATGTGGAACTCCTCGAGCCAGTACAGCGCGCTCGCAAGCAAAAAGTTGCGCACCTCGCTGCGGCCATAGTTGAAAATCAGGGTGCCCCAATCGCGGTGCTCACCCAACCGCCAGTCTTCATGCTCGAACAGTGGCGTACCGTCAAAACGTGCCAGGGCGTGCGCGTCTTTCGGAAAGTGCGCAGGCACCCAGTCAAGGATGACCCCGATTCCGGCACGGTGGCAGTGGTCCACAAAATAGCGAAAATCGTCCGGCGCACCAAAGCGTCGGGTGGGGGCAAAGTAGCCGGTGGTCTGGTATCCCCAGGAGGCATCGAAGGGATGCTCAGTCACAGGGAGCAACTCGATGTGGGTGTACCCTTGCTGCACCACGTATTCGACCAGTTCATGCGCGAGCGCGCGGTAGTCCTTAAACCCTCCCCCCTGCTCCAGCCGCCATGAGCCCAGGTGCACCTCGTACACCGACATGGGGGCGCGCATCCAGTTGGTCTTGGCTCGCTGTCGCATCCATGCGCTGTCCCCCCACTCGAACCGACTTGGTTGCGCGACGCGGCTCGCGGTGCCCGGACGCAGCTCCCCGTCCTGCGCGAACGGATCACTTTTCAGCATGGGCGCATCCGCTGCGCGGCTGCGGATCTCGTACTTGTACAACATGCCTGCAGCAAGACCTGGCACGAATAGCTCCCAGACGCCGCTGCTGCCGCGGCTGCGCATCTGCAACGCGCGACCGTCCCACTGGTTGAAGTCGCCCACGACGCTGACCCGCTCAGCGTTCGGCGCCCAGACTGCGAACCGCACCCCCAACACGCCTGCCACGGAAAGTTCGTGGGCACCCAGATATCGGTAGATGTGCCAGTGCTTGCCAGCACTGAAAAGGTCCAGGTCATACTGGCTTAACAGCGGTGGAAAACTGTAGGGGTCGACCTGCTCGCACCAGTCTTCGGCCTCGCGCCGCCAGCGCAATCGAGGAAGCTGTGCCAAGTGGTCGGCAGCGCCCGACCAACGGAACAGGTCCGATCCTGGCAGCCGCTCCATGGGTACCCATTCACCCGTGGTCAAGCCGATCTGGACGAACGCGGCGCCTGGGAATAGGCTCCACAAACTGGCTTCGTCCCCGTGGACGCGCCGGCCCAGCACCCGGTGCGGGTCATGGTGCCGGGCCGCCCACAGCCGCTGTAGCTCTGGAGTCCAGGCCAGCGGCTGTGGACTGGGAACCTCGGGTCGCTTTTCGGTGTCTTGTTTCACAAAAGGGCCCCTGCGGAAACACTACGGAAACACCACGAGACCAGCATGGAGCGACAGCACAATGACTGATCGGCCCGCTTGCGGAAGGCGGCGTGCGCGCGCTGACCACACTAAGCGCCCCGGGCCCTGCCCTGCAAGTGGGGGGCCGGTCAGCCCGCACGGGCGGCGCGCATCTTGCACAACCACCTGTGCAACCGGAACCGCGCACCGAACTGTTGCACCCGTACGTCGCCAGCAGCCCGTCCAACTGCCCCACCGCCCTCGAAGGGAGCGACCATGACCCCCACCATTCAGACGCGCTTCGTCAGCCGACTCACACGCGACACCCTCGCACTCATTCTCGCGGGCGGTGCCGGCACGCGGTTGGGCCACCTCACCCGTTGGCACGCCAAGCCGGCCATCCCATTCGGCGGCAAGTACCGCACCATCGACTTCGCCTTGTCCAATTGCATCAACTCGGACGTGCGTAAGATCGGGGTGCTGACCCAGTACAAATCCCATTCATTGATCAACCACATCCAGCGCGGATGGAACTTTTTGCGGGCTGAACTCGGCGAGTTCATTGAGGTGATTCCAGCCCAGCAGCGGGTCGACAGCTCCTGGTACCTGGGCACGGCCGACGCGGTCTACCAAAACCTCGACATCATCCGGCGCCATGGGCCGAAGTTCGTGCTGATTCTTGCCGGTGACCACATCTACAAGATGGACTACGGTCTGCTGCTGGCCCACCACGTCGAGACCAAGGCCGACATGACCATCGGCTGCCTGGAGGTGCCAGTGGACGCAGCCAAGGAATTCGGCGTGATGGCCGTGGACGAGACCGGCCGGATCACTGGGTTCAGTGAAAAGCCAGAACATCCCGAGTCGATCCCTGGTGACCCCGATAGGGCGCTGGCGTCGATGGGAATCTATGTATTCAACACCGGGTTTCTGTTTGAGCAGGTGCTGAAGGATGCCCAGATCCGCGCGTCTCACCACGACTTCGGCAAGGACATCATTCCGCGGGTCATTGACCGGTACCGTGTGCAGTCCTACCCCTTTCGGGATCCGTCCACCAACGGACAGGCGTACTGGCGGGACGTCGGCACCATTGATGCCTATTTTGACGCCAGCATGGAGCTGCTCGAAGTGACGCCACCGCTCAACCTGTACGACCGCGAATGGCCGATCTGGACGCACCAGGAGCAACTGCCGCCGTGCAAATTCGTGTTTGACGACGACGGGCGCAGGGGCATGGCGGTCGACAGCATGGTGTCAGCAGGGTGCATCGTATCCGGCGCGCTGGTGCGCAACAGCTTGCTGTCCTACGACGTGAGTGTCCTGGAAGGCAGCGAACTGAACCAGTGCGTGGTGCTGCCCAGGGCCCGCATTGGCTCCAACTGCCGCATCCGCGGCGCCATCATCGACCAGGATTGCGAGGTGCCGCCAGGCACCGTCGTGGGTGAAGACCTGGCCGCCGACACCGAGCGCTTTCACCGTTCCGACCGGGGCATCGTGCTCGTTTCGCCAGAGATGCTGCACCGATGAACCGCCGTTCGCCTCGCCTCCTCCGTCCTCTCCACCCTGATCCGTCGCCACCTCCTGCAGGAGTGCTTCAATGAAACAGCCCCGTGCCCGTGTTGTTCTGATGTGGCACATGCATCAGCCGAGCTACCGCACTGAAACAGAGCGGACCTACCAGCTGCCCTGGACCTACCTGCACGCCATTAAGGACTATGTCGACATGGCGGCCCTGCTCGAACAAGAGCCTGGCGCTCGTGCGGTGGTGAACTTTGCCCCCATCCTCGTTGAGCAAATCCTGGACTACGCCAAGCAAGTCGACCGCTATTTCGTGCGCCACATTCGCATCAAAGACCCCTACCTCGCGGCCCTGGTGGACCCGGTGCTGCCAGTGCAGGAAGACGAGCGCGCGCTCCTGATTCAGCAGTGCCTGCGGGCCAACCGGGAGCGGCTCATCCAGCGCTTCCCGGCCTATCAGCGCCTGGCCGATTTCGCCGAAACCGCCCTGGCCCAGCGGCGCTGCCTCAGCTACCTCAACAGCCAGTTCGTGGCCGACCTGCTGGTGTGGTACCACCTGGCGTGGCTCGGCGAAACCGTGCGCCGCACCGACGAGCGCATCCAGCGCCTCATGGCCAAAGAGCACAACTACAGCCTCCACGACCGCCGCAGCCTCCTGGCCGTGATCGGGGAACTGCTCAGCAGCGTGGTGCCCCGCTATCAGGCCTTGGTGGGCGCCGGCCAGGTAGAACTGTCGATGAACCCCTACAGCCACCCCATCCTGCCGCTGATGCTGGAGTTCACCAGCGCGCGCGAGGCCATGCCAGACTGCAACCTTCCCCAGGCTCCAGCGTATCCAGATGGCGAGGCACGCGCGCGTTGGCAACTGGAGACCGGCAAAGCGGTATTCAAACAGCACTTTGGGGTTGAGCCGGTGGGCTGTTGGCCCTCCGAAGGGGCCCTCAGCAACGCCACCCTCGCACTGCTGGCGGAGAACGGCTTTCGCTGGACCGCGACCGGAGAAAGCGTGCTGCGCCACAGCCTGTCCAAAGAGCAGCCGAACTCCGACGCCTGCATCCACCACAGGTACGAGGTCGACGGGCACAAACTGGGCTGTTTTTTTCGCGATGACCAGCTGTCTGACTCGATCGGCTTTCGCTACGCAACCTGGCACGCCGATGACGCGGTCGCCGACCTGTTGCACCACCTGGGCAACATCGCCTCCGCCTGCAAAGACCAGAGTGATCCGGTGATTTCCATCATTCTGGATGGTGAAAACGCCTGGGAGTATTACCCGGAAAACGGCTACTACTTTCTAAGCGCACTCTACCGGGCCCTGGTCGAATCGGAGGACTTTGAGCTCACGACATTCGAGCAGATCGAAGCCAGCGGGGTCCAGACCCGTCACATCAACCAGCTCGTGGCGGGGAGCTGGGTGTACGGCACCTTCTCCACCTGGATTGGCGACGCCGACAAGAACCGCGGCTGGGACCTGCTGGTCGACGCTAAGAAAGCCTATGACCAGGCCTGCGCCGCGGGCACGGTGACCGCAAAAAACAAAGCCAGGATCGAACGGCAGCTGGCACTCTGCGAAGGATCGGACTGGTTCTGGTGGTTTGGTGATTACAACCCGTCCGAGTCAGTGAGTGACTTCGAGCGTCTGTTCCGCAACCAGCTGACCTCCCTATACGAGTTGCTTGACGCTGAGCCTCCCGAGCAATTGACCCACCGCATCTCCATCGGGCGCGGAGCGCCGGAACAAGGCGGGACCATGCGGCGCGGCAGCGACCACTGACTTCACCCCACTCACCGAGAGACAGGGATATCCCTTGAGCAAATTGCCGTTCAGCGGGCGCAGGTCCGGCGTTCTCCTCCACCCCACTTCACTGCCACAACCTGGCGGCATCGCGGGCGCTGCACGCCACTTTGTCGATTTTCTCGCCGATTCAGGCTTCGGCGTGTGGCAGGTGTTGCCGCTGGGTCCGACCCATGCAGACGGGTCACCCTACCTGTGCCTGTCGTCACATGCCGGCAACCCAGATCTGATCGACCGGCGGGCCGCGGCAGAACACCTGCGGTTGGATCCACCCAACGGCGGGCGCGCCGCGGTGGTCCAGGCGCTCTGGTCTGCGTTTGCGGAGCGGGCTTCGGACAGCGACCGCCAGTCCTTTGCGCAGTTCAAAGCCGACAACGCCCACTGGCTCGACGAATACGCCCTGTTCCGCGCGCTGCGCACCGAACAAGGAGAAACCCACTGGTGCACCTGGCCCGTCCCCTTGAGGCAACGCGATCCGCAGGCGCTCGCCGCGGCCCGTGACCGGCTGCAAAGCGCGATCGAACGGTGCCGTTTCGAACAGTTTCTGTTCGATGGCCAATGGCAAGCACTGCGTGCCCACGCGGCAGCACGGGATGTGCTCCTGTTTGGAGATCTACCCATCTTTGTGGACCACGACAGTGCAGACGTCTGGTGTGAGCAGCGGTTCTTTCAACTGGATCCGAACGGCCAGCCGACTGCCGTCGCCGGGGTCCCGCCGGACTATTTTTCCGAAACCGGGCAGCGCTGGGGGAACCCGCTGTACGCCTGGGAGCCGATGGAGCAGGACGGGTTCAGCTGGTGGCAGGAACGGGTGGCGACCCAATTGCGACACTGCGATTTGCTGCGCATTGACCACTTCCGCGGCTTCGCCGCCTGCTGGGAGATTCCGGCGAACGAGCCGACGGCGGTGGGGGGGCATTGGGTGAAAAGCCCAGGAGCGGCGCTGCTGGAGAGCCTGCAGGCGCGGTTTCCTTCGTTGCCGGTCATCGCGGAAGACCTCGGCACCATCACCCCCGATGTGGTCGAACTCCAGCAGCGCTTCGAGCTGCCAGGAATGAAGGTGCTGCAATTTGCCTTCGACGGCAGCGCATCGAACCCTTACCTGCCACACAACCACCTGATCAACTCTGTGGTCTACACCGGCACCCACGACAACGACACCAGCTGTGGCTGGTTCAACTCCCTGGACTCCGGCGTGCGCCAGCGGGTGCTCGACTATCTGGGCCAACCCAGCGAGCACATGCCCTGGCCCCTGGTTCGCGCCGCGCTGGCTTCTGTTGCGCAGCTGGCCATCATTCCCATGCAAGACCTGCTTGGCCTCGATAGCGAAGCACGCATGAATCGGCCTGGAACCGTCGGGGAGAACTGGGCGTGGCGGTTTGACTGGAGTCAGGTCGATCCACGACTGGCCAGCCAACTGCGCCACTTGAACGGCCTGTACGGGCGCCGCTGATTTTGGGGCGGGCTGCGGCCTTGATGCGCAGCCCCGCTGGCTGGGATGGTCACAGCCAGCGCATGCAGCCCATCTCAAACGGGTGAATCAATTGGCTGTGGTACGGGTAGACTCGGAGGCTGTAATGGAACAGGCCTGAGTCAGGCGGTTCCAGGTCGAGCCCGTAGAGCGCCGCGCCCTCCTCATTGGTGCCCTCAAAGGTAAAGCGGTGGCAGATGCGTTTGACGGGCGTTTCACCGGCTGTGTCATCACCATCCCCAACCACGCACTCGACGATCAAGTCTTCTGGCGTCAACCCAGCAGACTCGACTGCCACTTGCAGGCGCAGGGCGTCGGAGATCCCAATGCTCACAGGGGGGTCGCCGAGCCGTGTGCAACGCACATCTGGCCAGGCGGCACGGACTTTTTCTTTCCACTGGGTCAACTGTTGTGCAACGGTGTAGTCGTCAGCGGAGAAAGTCCGGCCCGCGGCCTGGGCGGGCAGATAAAACTCAGTGACGTAGTCCATCACCATGCGCTGGGCATTGAACTGGGGCAGGATGGTTCGGATCGACTGCTTGGATTTGTTTACCCAGTCTTTCGAATACCCGAGCATGCCTCCACGGCGGTCGTAGTAGAGCGGCACAATTTGTTTTTCGAGCAGGTCATAGAGTTCATTGGCCTCTTCACTGTCACGAAACGCGGCATCGTACTGTGGGCCGTGCGGAACGATCCCCCAGCCGTTCGCTCCATCAAAACCCTCAGCCCACCAGCCATCAAGCACAGACAGGTTGAGCACCCCGTTGATGGCAGCCTTCTCACCCGAGGTGCCACTGGCCTCCATCGGGTACTGTGGGTTGTTGAGCCACACATCCACGCCTGACACCAAACGTCGGCCGAGGGCAAGGTCGTATCCTTCCAACATCAAGATTCGGCCCTCAAATTCAGGGCGGCGGGAAAATTCGTGGATGACTCGAATCAACTCCTGGCCCGGCCGGTCATTGGGGTGGGCCTTTCCAGCGAAGATCAGCACCACCGGACGCTCGGGGTTATTGAGAATGCGCGCCAAACGCTCCGGGTCGCTGAAAATCAGAGTTGCACGCTTGTATGTGGCGAATCGGCGCGCGAAGCCTATGGTCAGAAAATCGGTTTCGCTGGGGTCAAACGCGCTGGAAAGCCGCTCGATTTGGGCCTCACTGAGTCCGTTCCGGCGGTGCTGAACGCACATGCTGCGGTATACCGTTTCCAGCATTTTGCGCTTGAGTGACTGGCGCACGCTCCAGAAACTGTGGTCCGGCAGGCTATAGATTTCTTCCCAATAGTCCGGGTCACGCAGGCGCGCGCGCCACTCACCACCAAAATGCAGGTCAAACAAATTCGCCCATTCATGGGCGAGGAAGGTGCCAACGTGCACCCCGTTGGTCACATGTCGAATCGGGTTTTCCGTTGGCGGAACCTCCGGCCAAACGTCGCTCTCCATGTGCGACGCAACCCCGCCGTGGATGCGGCTCACCCCATTGTGGTGACGTGACCCCCGCAGAGCAAGGATGGTCATGTTGAATGCGTTGGTGCCGTGCCCGTCCAGCGCGAACAGGCTCTGCATGCTCAGGCCCAGGGTTTGAATGTAGCGCTGAAAATAGCGCGACATGAGCGAGTGATCGAAGATGTCGTGCCCCGCCGCAACGGGGGTGTGGGTGGTGAACACCGTGGCCGCGGCTACGGCTTCCATGGCCACGGAGAACTCCAGTCCCCTGGCCTTCAACTCTCGGCACCGCTCCAGGATCTGGAACGCCGCATGCCCTTCATTGATGTGCCAGACGCTTGGCTGCAACCCAAGCGCCCGCAACGCCCGCACCCCGCCGATCCCCAATACCATTTCCTGCTTAATCCGGGTGTGGCTGTCGCCGCCATACAGCTGGTAGGTGATCTGCCGGTCGTCGTCCCGGTTTTCAGCGATGTCGGTGTCCAGAAAGAA
The DNA here is from genome assembly GCA_002408105.1 of Gammaproteobacteria bacterium UBA5338. Taxonomy (GTDB): domain Bacteria; phylum Pseudomonadota; class Gammaproteobacteria; order Pseudomonadales; family UBA5862; genus UBA5862. Next base: position 36,089 of record DHQM01000082.1, read on the forward strand.
CAGGCGAATGTTGCCCGCCTTCGCTTCCCACACCTGGGCAAAAACCGTGCGGTCCTCGATTTCGATCTCCACCCGAACGGCCTCACCCTCGGGGGTGGTGGCGACCTGGACGGCAAGATCATTGAAGTCATTGGGGTGGTAGTGGGCCTGCTGCCAGCCTTCGGCGTTGATGGTCTGGTTGAAATACCCCTGGCGGTACAGCAATCCGACGGCAACAAACGGCAGGCCGAGGTCACTTGCGGCTTTGCAGTGATCGCCCGCCAGAATCCCAAGCCCACCGGAGTAGATGGGCAGGCTTTCGTGAAACCCATACTCGGCGCAAAAGTAGGCGACCAGGTCCGAGGGACTCTCCATCGCCTGTGCACCGTTGCCGCTGCGCGCGGCAAAGTAGGCATCGTAGGCGGACACAACGCTCGCGTATTCCTGCATGTACAGCGAATCCGCCGCAGCTGCTTTCAGTCGGGCTTGAGAAATCCGGCGCAGAAATACCTTTGGGTTGTGCCTGCAGCGGTCCCAGAGGTCCGGATCCAGGCGGTAAAACAACCTGCGGACCGGTCGCTCCCAGGTGTACGCCAAGTCATTGGCCAGGTCTTCCAGGCGCTTGAGAGTCGCCGGCACCGAGGGCCTGACTTCCAAGGTATAACGAGTCCCGGTCATTCGCGCTGTCTCCGCATCAATGCATTCCAATACGCACCCAAGGGGGCCGCCACAACGACCACCCTGGATTCAAATGGCGCCCGCCGATGGGGACGCGGCCCCCTTCAGCTTGCGCCTCAGCCCCCATAGCAGCAGCAAAAAGCCCGCCAAGACTGCACTTCGAACTGCTACTGGAGCCACCGGGAGCAGCAGAAGTACCCCAACCGCGAAATATGCACTGCGCCGCCACCAGGACAACGTCGCCGCAGCGTACCCCTGCAGCGCCAAGGCGAGGGCATAAAGGCCGAAGCACGCGAACCCGAACACCACCAAGCGCGTCGTCCAGTCTCCGGACAGCAGCGGCGTGTACACAAACAGCAACGGAATCAGGTACAGCCCCTTCGCGATCATCCAGGCTGTCAGACCAGTCTGCAACGGGCGAGTGCCAGCAATCGCGGCGGCGGTGTATGCGCTCAGACAGACGGGGGGCGTCACGTTGCTGTCCTGAGACAACCAGAAAATGACAAAGTGCGCAGCCAGCAGATTCGCAGTCAGGGTCGCTGGTGACAGCAGCTGCTCACGCAACAAGACCAGCAGCTCCTGGGGTGCCGCGTCCAGAATGCGCTCCGCTTCAACCCGCCCCAGCAGCTCGCCAGTACGCTCCAGAAGGCCCGGTTCGACCAAGGCCAACACCGCTGCCCAATCGGCCGCGATGGGCACCTGGGTCAACTCCAGCACCAATTGGCGACTGGCGAGCAATTCCGCCAAAAGCGGCGCCGACAGTGTCGCCAGCACCACGTACGCGGCCGTAACGGGCAGCCCCGCACCGAGCACGAGGGACGCGGCCGCAATCAGCAAAACCGCAACCCAGAGCTCACCGCCTGCCCAATCAGAGATCATCAGGGAAAAGGTGTTGCCCATGCCGGTGGTGGTGACCGTATTGACCACCAAACCAATCGCCACCAGCAGCAGTGCGGTGGACGTCATGCCACGACAACCGTCGACCAACGCCTCAACCGTGGCCCGAGGCCCCATGGGCTGAGGGGTCAACCAACTGGCTGCAACCGCCGCCACGACACCACCAGCGGCTGCATAGGCCGGGCTGAATCCCGCAGCAAGGAGCGCCACCAATGCACCGAGGGGCAACAGCAGGGGCCAGCCGCGGCGCAGCACCTCCCCAACTGGCTCGGCATCGACCTCGGGCGCCAGCCCGAGTCGCCGCGCCTCGATGCGTACATAAAACCCCACCGAGAGAAAATACAGGAGGGCAGGCAGCGCCGCGGCAACAACGATCTCGCCGTAGCTGACCTGGGTGTAGCTCGCCATCACGAAAGCCCCGGCCCCCATCACTGGAGGCATGAGTTGGCCCCCGGTCGACGCCGCAGCCTCCACCGCCGCCGCAAACCGTGGTTGAAAACCAGCGCGGCGCATCATGGGGATGGAGATGACCCCGGTGGCCGCGGTGTTCGCCACGGCCGATCCAGACACCGATCCCATGAGCCCCGACCCAAGCACGGCAACGAGGCCAGCGCCCCCGACCATGCGCCCGGCCACGGCCTTGGACAGGTCAATGAGAAAATCACCTGCCCCTGAGCGCAGCAAGAAAGCGCCAAACAGAATGAAGCTGAACACGTAGCGCGCCGAGATGTTGGCGATGGGACCGAAAAGCCCATCACCGCCGAAATAACTGCGAAACAGCATGGTTTCGAGGCTCAAGCCCGGAAAATGAAAAACACCCGGGACCCACGCGCCCCAAAAAGTCGCATAGGTGACGAACACCAGCACCAAAATCGGGATAAAAGCGCCCTGGCGCATCCAAACCCACACCAGCGCAACGCAAACGGCGAGCGTCGCGAACACCCAGTCCGCCAGGTTGAATGCCGTGCCCCGTGCATACAGCGCATCCTCAGCGACCCACAACCAAATGACGGAAGCCACGGCTCCGACGGCCAACAGCAGGTGCCACCAGCCGCGTCCGACGCCATAGGACCAGCGTTCCGCAGCAGCAAGGACAGCAAACAGGGCGAAGTGCAAAGCGCCGAAATGCAATTCGGAGATGACGCCAAACCCATTGAAATACAGGTGCGTCGCGGCAACAGCGCACGCGAGCACCGTGTAGGTCCGCACGGCAACGAGCCGCTGCCTGGTCTCCACCGGCGGCGCACTCATTCGGAATCAGGGTGCCAGTTGGGGTGCAGCAACCTCGATGCCCTGTTCCCGATAGTAGCGCTCAGCACCCGGATGGAGCGGCACCGGCAACCCGTCGGTCGCGGTCTCCAAACTCAGCTCACCGGTGGCGGAGTGGATGGCCTGGAGAAATCCGAGGTTTTCGTAGAGGGTCCGGGTGATCCAGTACACCGCGTCCGCGTCCACATCGGCGTGAACAGCCAGGAAATTCGGCTGTGCCGCCGACGCGACCGACAACGGCTGCTGCGGGTAGGTGTTCGCCGGAATGGCGTAACGGGACCAAAGCGGATAGCGCCGGTTGATTGCCTCAAGCTGGGCGTCGGTGATGGCCAGTATTTGAACGGCCCCACCGCGGGCCGCGAGCAACCGCGTGATGGCACCGGATGGCGGCCCGGCTGGAGCGTTCATGCCCACCGTCGTGCCATCAAGCATGGCTTCCGCTGCAGCGCCGTACCCGAGATAGACCGGTTCAAACGCCTGCTGCACGCCGAGGGCGCGCAGAATGTGTTCACCAGACCCGGCACTGCCGGAATTGCGCTTGCCGATGGCAAAGCGCGCCCCGTCAAGCGCACCCAGGTCCGCAAGGGTTCCTTCGCGAACGAACCCCTCGGACAACACGAAATGCTCAACGTTGGACCACAGCCGCGTCACCGCGCGCAGGTGGGTTTGCGCGCCGTTCGCCGCCATCGGGCCTTCCCCGCGCCACGCCCAGGCCCCATATAGGGCTTGCAGAATCGCGAACTGGGCCTCACCAGTGCGCAGCAGCTTGAGGTTTTCGGCTGAGCCTGCCGAACTGATCGCGGCCAACGCCACACCCTGGGTCGGTGCAAGGCGCACCTTGGTGAGCGTAGCCATTGCCACCCCCACCGGATAAAATGTGCCCCCTGTGGTTGCTGTCGTGAGGACGTACACCCGCTGCGATTGAGCACCCACCGGCGCCGAGCCAGTCAGCATCTGGAGCACCATTGCGAAAACACCCAGCCAGCGCAGCGCAGTTGTCTTGTAATTGTGGTTGCAGATCGCTCTCACTCGGCCTCCAGATCGAACCCGCATCCCTGTGACTGAACGGCGGGTACGCCGGGCACCCCAACTCCAGCAGCAATACGACGTAGATACTACCATGCGAACACGCGTCCTCCTCGCGGCCGCTGCTGTCTTCAGCGCGCCTGCCGCCCTGGCCGCCTCCGAAGCACCGATCCACGAGCAGATCGAAACGCTGCAACAGCAACTGGACGCATTGCGCGACCAGGTCGAGGCCCCGGCTGCCCCGCAAGTTCGCGCCGATGTTCGCGACCTGGAGCTGCGCACCCACGATGGCATTGAGCTGCGCTCCCTTAGTGATGGTTTCAGCATCAAGCTGCGTGGGCTGCTGGCCATGAGCCACGAATGGGTGGACGGCATCTTCAATGCCGAGAACACAGGCAAGCGGGCATTCGAAGGCGAAATCCGCAGCTTCTGGGCAATCCTGAGCGGCACGCACGCCCACCACTGGAAGTACACTGCGATGTACAACTTCAAGGACAGTCGACCTGTGGTGGCCTACATCCGCTACGACCGTCCCGAGGGCTGGCGCCTGACCCTCGGGCGCCAGCGCGAGCCCTTTGGACTCGCCCAGTTCAGTTCCGGTGATTTGGCCAGCGCGGCGACACTGTCAACCCGCATCGCACCCCTCATCAGCCAGGGCTTCAGCCTGCTCGCATTCGGCGAGCACTGGACTTGGGGCATCGGGCTGTTCAGCGAAGGAACCGGCGCCAATGGCGAGGCGGATGAAGCGTTCACGTCGCGGGTGAGCCTGTCGCCATCAGTCAGCGACGCGCAGCGGGTTCACCTCGCCGCTTCTCTTTCCCGCCGCGACTATGGCACCGACCCCTTCTACATCGAGTCCAACCTTGGTGCCGCGACCGCCCCCACCCAGGTGGCACAATCGCCGGACTTCGATGCCCAGCGCGGCTGGCTAAGCGGGATGGAATTTGCTTGGCAACACAGGTCGGTATACCTTCAAACCGAATGGATTGGTGCCCGCATCCGTGCGGACGACGCGACCCGCTATAGTTTCCGCGCCCACTATGTGCAACTGGGTTGGTTCTTGACCGGCGAGCACTTGAGTTATGACACCAAGAACGGGCGCTTCAAGCGCTTCAAGGAGCAACCGCTCAATCCAGGTGGCGCTTGGCAGTGGGTGGTGCGCTATGAGGACCTCGATTTGGAAGACCG
>DHQM01000016.1:0-1454 GCA_002408105.1 Gammaproteobacteria bacterium UBA5338
AGATGATGTGGGCGGCTTCCATGCGCTGCAGGGCATCCACCGCCAGCTCTCCAGCAACTGCGGTCTTCCCCCCACGGGTCATGACGTCGCCGATTCGCGTGGCCCGCACATCGACTCCGCAGTCCAGGCTGCGTCGCAGGTCCCCATCCGTAAACACGCCCACCAGGCACCCTTCGCCGTCCAACACCGCAGTGAGCCCAAAACCTTTGGAGCCGATCTCGACCAAGGCGTCGCGCACCAGGCAGTCTGCGCGAACCGCGGGCACGCCCGCCCCGCTGTGCATGACGTCAGCGACTGTCAACAACAGGCGTCGGCCCAGCCGCCCCCCGGGGTGCGAAAAGGCAAAGTCTTCCGCGGTGAAGCCGCGCGCCCCAAGCAGCGCGACGGCCAGGGCATCACCCATCGCCAACGCCGCCGTGGTGCTGGACGTCGGCGCGAGTCCCAACGGACAGGCCTCCTCTTCGACCGCAACGTTCAAGTGCACTTCTGCGGTGCGCGCGAGCTGGGAGTTCGGCGCCCCCGTCATTGCGATCAGGCGCGCGTTCATGCGCTTGATCAGGGGTACGATCGCCAGAACCTCGGCCGTTGAGCCTGAATTCGAAAGCGCCAGCACCACGTCCTGGCCGGTGACCATGCCCAGGTCACCATGGCTGGCTTCACCTGGATGCACGAAAAACGCAGGGGTGCCGGTGCTGGCAAGGGTTGCCGAGATTTTGTTGGCGATGTGTCCCGACTTTCCCATGCCAGTGACCACCACCCGCCCGGGACAATCCAGCATGAGGTGACAGGCGCGGACAAAGTCAGCGCCAATGCGGCCTCGCAGTCCTTCAAGGGCACGGATTTCGATGTCAAGGGTGCGCAGCCCCGCCCCCTGCAACTGGTCGGCATCGGTCATGGTGGTGCGGCCTCATGGCTCATGGTTGGGCGAACAGCAGTGTCAAGGTGTACACAAAATAGCCTAGAAGCAAGAGTACACCCTCGGGCGCCCGCAGCACCGGCTCGCGTCGGAATCCGTACGCGAACAGCAGCAGTGCCATGGTCAACAGGAACATGCTGCCGAAGTCCCGCCAGATGAACTCCCCTTCGAGCACCGTCGTACCCATCAGGGCAGGCGGCAACAGCACCAACAGCAGATTGAATATATTAGAACCAAGCACATTGCCAAGGGCAATGTCGTGGTGGCCCTTGAGCGCGCTCGCGACGCTGGCAGCGAGCTCGGGCAGGCTGGTGCCCACGGCAATGACCGTCAGGCCAATCACCAATTCACTGATACCGAACGCCTGCGCAATGCTGGTGGCACCCCACACCAAAGCCCGGGAACTGGCCAACAGCAGCACCAGCCCGCCGAGCGCCGTGGCCAACGCCTTCGGCAGGGGCAGGTCCGGCAGCGCAATCACCTCTTTCTCTTCCTCCAGTACCTCTTCGAGAAAGGGGCCGTCGCGGCCACGCTCGGT
>DHQM01000016.1:1694-2160 GCA_002408105.1 Gammaproteobacteria bacterium UBA5338
GCCACCAGTAGGAGTGCATCGCTGCGGTCGAGGTCCAGGTCGAAAAACACGACCGCCGAGCCACAGGTCACCGCCAACAGGATCGGCAGCTCCTTGCGCAAAATCCAGGGGCGGATCACCACGGGCGCCACGCAAATGGTCACTCCAAGCACCAGCCCCAGATTGGCAATGTTCGAACCCACAGCATTGCCAATGGCCAACTGCGATGCGCCGGCCATCGCCGCCATCAGCGACACCAAGATTTCGGGCGCCGAAGTGCCGACGGACACCAGCGTCATGCCGATGAGCATGGGCGACATGCCAAGCCCCCCCGCACAGGCCGCGGCGCCCTCGATAAAGCGGTCCGCGCTCCACGCAAGCACCAGCAAACTGCCAATGACAACGACCAATGCGACCCACATAAAACGACTCAATCCGACCCAAGCAGGCAGTGGAGTGCGGGCCATGCGACCCAGACAAAAGCCGA
>DHQM01000016.1:2414-2607 GCA_002408105.1 Gammaproteobacteria bacterium UBA5338
TAGTATACGCCAACCGCTGCGCGCCCAAGCAGCCAGTTGGTCAGGCACGGCCTGCACGCTATACTCTGCCCCCATTTTCAGCCGTCCGAGCAGCCCGGACCCCAAGGCCACCCGCATTGACCGCCTACCAGCAGGACAGCCTCGTCAAAGTCCGTGGACTGCACTTTCGCCGCGGTGAACGCAGGATTTTCGA
>DHQM01000088.1 GCA_002408105.1 Gammaproteobacteria bacterium UBA5338
TTCGATGGCGACCAGATGGCGGTTCACGTACCGCTGACCCTTGAGGCGCAGCTCGAAGCCCGCGCCTTGATGATGTCGACCAACAACATTCTGTCCCCGGCGAATGGCGAACCCATCATCGTGCCGTCGCAAGACGTGGTTCTCGGGCTGTACTACATGACCCGTGAGCGCATCAATGCCCGCGGTGAGGGGATGGCTTTCGCGGACATTGCGGAGGTCGATCGTGCCTATAGCGCTGGCCAGATTGACCTGCACGCGCGTGTCAAGGCCCGCTTGCGTGAAGCGATGCCGGACGAGCAGGGCAACATGGTCGAGCAGACGAAGCTGGTGGACACCACTGTGGGTCGGGCATTGCTGTTCAAAGTGGTTCCGGATGGCGTTCCCTTCGAGCTGGTCAACCAGCCAATGAACAAGAAAGCCATTTCTCGCCTGATCAACGCCTGTTACCGCAACGTCGGGCTCAAGGACACGGTGATCTTTGCCGACCAGTTGATGTACACCGGATTCCGCTACTCGACCCGCTCTGGTTCATCGATCGGTGTGGATGACCTGGTGATTCCAGAAGACAAGCATGTGCTGGTGAGCGCGGCCGAGGACGAGGTGAAGGAAATCGAGGCCCAGTTCGCCTCTGGCCTTGTGACCCAAGGCGAAAAGTACAACAAGGTGGTCGACATCTGGTCACGCACCAATGACCTGGTGGCCAAATCCATGATGGACACCCTGGGCACCGATGTCGTCAGTGACCGTTCCGGCAATCGGGTCGAGCAGGAGTCGATGAACTCGGTCTACATGATGGCCGATTCTGGCGCCCGGGGCTCGGCTGCGCAGATCCGCCAGCTTGCCGGAATGCGGGGGCTGATGGCGAAGCCGGACGGCTCGATCATCGAAGCGCCGATCACAGCGAATTTTCGTGAAGGCCTGTCGGTCCTGCAGTACTTCATTTCCACCCACGGTGCACGCAAGGGGTTGGCGGATACCGCGCTCAAGACCGCGAACTCAGGTTACCTCACCCGTCGGCTCGTCGACGTGGCGCAGGACTTGGTGGTCACCGAAGAGGACTGCGGGACGGAAGACGGTCTGCTGATGGCGCCAGTCATCGAAGGCGGCGACATCATTGAGCCGCTCGGAGAGCGCATTCTTGGCCGCGTCGTGGCTGCAGACGTCGAGCGCGCCAATGGCGACGTCGCGGTCGCCCGCGGCACCATGATCGATGAGCGCTGGGTCAACCGGCTCGAAGAGCTCGGTATTGATGAAGTGGTGGTGCGCTCGCCCATCACCTGCCAGACCCGCTACGGCATCTGCGCCAGCTGCTATGGCCGGGACCTCGCCCGCGGGCATCTGGTCAATGTGGGTGAAGCGATCGGGGTGGTGGCTGCGCAGTCGATTGGTGAGCCGGGTACGCAGCTTACCATGCGGACGTTCCACATCGGGGGTGCGGCTTCAAGGGCGTCGTCCGAGGACAACATCCAGGTGAAGCACGGCGGCAAGGTGCGCCTGCACAACCTGAAGGTGGTGCGCCAGAAAAGCGGCAACCTGGTTGCCGTCTCGCGTTCTGGCCAATTGGCGGTTGCGGACCATGACGGCCGCGAGCGCGAGCGCTACAAGGTCCCCTATGGCGCGGTCCTTTCCGTTGACGATGGTGCCGCGGTTGACGCAGGCGAGGTTTGTGCAACTTGGGATCCGCACACCCACCCGATCGTTTCGGAAGTGGCTGGAACCCTGCGCTTCGTCGACATGGAAGAAGGCATCACCATCAAACACCAGACCGACGAAATGACCGGGCTCTCGAGCATTTCGATCATGGACCATGCAGAGCGACCCGCGGCTGGCAAAAGCCTGCGGCCTGCCATTGCGCTCGTCGATGAACAGGGCGAGGAGCTGATGCAGCCGGGAACCAATCAGCCGGTGCACTATCTGTTGCCACCGAAGGCGATCGTCACCTTGGACAACGGCTCGGCTGTGGAAGTCGGCGATGTGCTGGCACGGATTCCTCAGGAAGGCTCAAAAACCCGGGACATCACCGGTGGTTTGCCACGTGTCGCGGATTTGTTCGAAGCACGCAAGCCCAAGGAGTCGTCGATTCTCGCGGAGATCTCCGGGGTTGTGAGCTTCGGCGCAGAAACCAAAGGCAAGCACAGGTTGGTGATTACCCCGGTCGATGGCACCAACCCCATCGATGGCTCGGACCACTACGAGGAGTTGATTCCCAAGTGGCGCACACTCTCGGTGTTCGAAGGTGAAACCGTTGAGAAAGGAGAAGTGGTCTCGGAGGGTGCTCCGAATCCCCATGACATCCTGCGCCTCAAAGGCGTCGCGGCCCTTGCCAACTACATCGTGAATGAGATCCAGGAGGTGTATCGCCTGCAAGGGGTCAAGATCAACGACAAGCACATTGAGGTGATCGTTCGCCAAATGCTGCGCAAGGTTGAGATTGCTGCCCCTGGGGACTCGAGTCTCATCAAAGGCGAGCAGGTCGAGTACAACCAAGTTCAAGAGGAGAATGAGGTGCTCGAGCGCGAGGAGAAAATGCCCGCGCGGTTTGAGCGGGTCTTGCTTGGGATCACCAAGGCATCGCTTGCGACCGAATCGTTCATCTCGGCCGCATCGTTCCAGGAGACGACCCGGGTACTCACCGAGGCCGCGGTCACCGGCAAGAGCGACCAATTGCGCGGCTTGAAAGAGAATGTCGTGGTTGGACGACTGATTCCGGCGGGCACCGGCCTGACCTACCACGCTGAACGGCGCCAGCGTCGCTTGAGTGCCCTACGTGGCGAGGCGACCCCAAGTGCGAGTGAGGTGGAAGAGGCCCTCAGCGAAGCCTTGCGCCAAAGCTGAGGGGGGTGCCACCGCAACGGCCCACGGGCAGCGGTGGTTGACCCTGCTGAGGTGCGTGCGTAAAATGCGCGCACTCGATTTCGGGGCGGGAACCGCTTGTTCCTGCCCTTTTTATTTCCAGAACATCCAACAACGGAGCCCGACCGGATGGCAACCATCAACCAGTTGGTGCGGAAGCCGCGGAAAAGAAAAGCCGCTAAAAGTGACGTGCCGGCGCTGCAAGCCTGTCCACAGCGGCGTGGCGTGTGTACCCGCGTGTACACCACGACCCCGAAAAAGCCCAATTCGGCGCTGCGCAAAGTCTGTCGGGTGCGCCTGACCAATGGCTATGAAGTCACCTCCTACATTGGTGGTGAGGGCCACAACCTCCAGGAGCACGCCGTGGTGTTGATTCGCGGCGGCCGGGTAAAAGACCTGCCGGGTGTGCGCTACCACACCGTCCGGGGGAGTCTCGATACCTCCGGTGTGTCCGACCGCAAGCAGGCGCGCTCCAAGTACGGCACCAAAAAGCCCAAGGGCTGATCGGACGAGCTACAACTGCGGATGCCGTCCCCGGCGTCCGGACGCGAGTAAGGCTGGGCCATGGTGGTCCCAGATACCCCTGAAGAATAACGGAGGGCGCAACCCGTGCCGAGAAGACGCGTAGTCGCGAAGCGAGAGATCCTGCCTGATCCCAAGTTTGGCAGCCAAACCCTGGCCAAATTCATGAATCACGTGATGGTGGACGGCAAGAAGTCGATTGCTGAGCGCGTGGTCTATGGTGCCATGGACATCGTCGCCGAACGCTCGAAAGGCGACCCGCTCAAGGCGTTCGAAGAGGCGCTTGAAGCGGTGGCGCCAGTGGTCGAGGTAAAGTCTCGTCGGGTGGGCGGTGCAACCTACCAGGTGCCGGTCGAGGTGCGCCCGTCGCGGCGCATGGCCCTCGCGATGCGGTGGTTGGTGGACTACTCCCGCGCCCGCAACGAGAAGTCGATGCCGGCGCGTTTGGCCAACGAAATTCTGGATGCCGCGGCGGGTCGCGGCGCGGCCGTGCGCAAGCGTGAGGATGTGCACCGCATGGCGGAAGCCAACAAAGCCTTTTCGCACTACCGATTCTAATCCAAGGGCCGCAGCCGTCGCTGTGGCGGGTCTTGGTTCCTATGGACAACGGCTGGGGATAGTTCTGTGCCGCGCACTACACCACTGAAGCGTTATCGCAACATCGGCATCGTCGCGCATGTGGATGCCGGAAAGACCACCACGACCGAGCGGGTGCTGCTGTATACCGGCGTCTCCCACAAGATCGGTGAGGTGCACGAAGGCGCTGCCACCATGGACTGGATGGCGCAGGAGCAGGAGCGGGGCATCACGATCACCTCGGCGGCCACCACCTGTTTTTGGTCGGGGATGGACCAGCAGTACGACCAGCACCGCATCAACATCATCGACACCCCGGGACACGTTGACTTCACCATTGAGGTGGAGCGCTCCCTGCGGGTGCTTGACGGCGCCGTCGTGGTGTTTTGCGGGACCTCAGGTGTGGAGCCTCAATCTGAGACTGTCTGGCGCCAGGCGAACAAGTACGAAGTGCCGCGCGTCGTGTTTGTAAACAAGATGGACCGCGCAGGGGCGGATTTTCTGCGCGTTGTCGATCAGATCAAGAGCCGCCTGTCGGCCAATCCGATCCCCGTGCAGTTGCCGATTGGTGCGGAAGACGAATTCAAGGGTGTGATCGACCTGATTCGGATGAAGGCCATTTATTGGAACGAAGACAACCAAGGGCTGACCTACGAGCTGACCGACATCCCGGAAGACTTGGCGTCGACCGCCGAGGAGTGCCGGGAGCAGATGGTCGAGGCTGCGGCTGAAGCCACCGAGGAGCTCATGGAGCGCTACCTCGAGGAAGGCGAGTTGAGCCCCGAAGAGATCCGGCTCGGGCTCAGAATGCGCACCCTTGCCAACGAGATCGTGCCGGCCCTGTGCGGGTCCGCGTTCAAGAACAAGGGTGTCCAGGCGATGCTGGACGCGGTGATCGATTACCTGCCTGCGCCGGACGAGGTCAAGGCCATCGTGGGTCACCCGGAAGACAACGAGGAAGAGACGATCAGCCGCACGTCGTCCGATGAGGAGCCGTTCGCGGCGCTGGCATTCAAGATCGCCACCGATCCTTTCGTCGGTACCCTGACGTTTTTCCGGGTGTACTCGGGTGTGTTGTCGTCGGGTGACTCGGTCTACAACTCGGTCAAGGGCAAGAAAGAGCGGATTGGCCGGATGGTGCAGATGCATGCCAATGACCGGAAAGAACTGAAAGAAGTGCGGGCCGGTGACATCGCGGCCGCCATCGGCCTGAAGGATGTGACCACTGGGGACACCCTCTGCTCCACAGACAGCCCAGTGGTTCTGGAGCGCATGGAGTTCCCGGACCCCGTGATCTCGGTTGCCGTGGAGCCCAAATCCAAGGCGGACCAGGAAAAAATGGGTGTGGCCCTCGGCAAGCTCGCTCAGGAAGACCCCTCGTTTCGGGTGCGCACGGACGAGGAATCCGGGCAGACCATTATTTCCGGGATGGGCGAGTTGCACCTTGACATCATCGTCGACCGGATGCGGCGTGAGTTCAACGTGGAAGCGAACGTCGGCAAGCCGCAAGTTGCATACCGCGAGACCATCCGCAAGTCGGTCGAGGTGGAGGGCAAGTTCGTCCGGCAGACCGGTGGGCGAGGTCAGTACGGCCATGTATGGTTGCGCCTTGAGCCGTTGCCGGAAGACGAGGAATACCAATTCGTCAACGAAATCGTTGGCGGTGTCGTTCCTCGCGAGTACATCCCAGCGGTCGACAAAGGGGTGCAGGAACAAATGCAAAATGGCGTGGTGGCGGGGTACCCGCTGCTCGCGATGAAAGTGACCTTGTACGACGGCTCATTCCACGACGTTGATTCCAACGAAATGGCTTTCAAGGTGGCTGGTTCGATGGCGCTGCGTGCCGGGGCTTTGAAGGCCGATCCTGCCCTGCTGGAGCCGGTGATGAAGGTCGAGGTGGTCACCCCTGAAGACTACATGGGCGATGTGGTCGGTGACCTCAACCGGCGCCGCGGCTTGATTCAGGGCATGGACGATGGCCCGTCTGGCAAGGTTGTGACCGCCGAGGTCCCCTTGTCTGAAATGTTCGGCTACGCCACCGACCTGCGGTCTGCAACCCAGGGTCGAGCGAGCTACTCGATGGAGTTCGTGCGCTATTCGGAAGCGCCGAGCAACATCGCCGAAGCCATTATCAGCAAGCGGTCCTAGCGCCAATTGCATGTATTCGATCAGTTTTGGGGGTAAGTCATGGCAAAGGAAAAGTTTGAGCGTAAGAAGCCGCACGTGAATGTTGGGACCATCGGTCACGTTGACCATGGCAAGACGACATTGACGGCGGCGCTGACGCGGGTGTGTGCGGAAGTTTGGGGCGGTGAGATGCGCGCCTTTGATCAAATTGACAATGCACCGGAAGAGCGCGAGCGGGGCATCACCATTGCGACCTCGCACGTTGAGTACGACTCGCCCGGTCGGCACTACGCGCACGTGGACTGCCCAGGCCACGCCGACTATGTGAAGAACATGATCACCGGTGCTGCGCAGATGGACGGAGCGATCTTGGTGGTTTCGGCGGCGGATGGTCCCATGCCTCAGACCCGCGAGCACATCCTGCTGTCGCGTCAGGTGGGCGTTCCCTACATTGTTGTGTTTTTGAACAAAGCCGACATGGTGGACGACGAAGAGCTGCTCGAGCTGGTTGAGATGGAAGTCCGAGAACTGCTGGACCAGTACGAATTTCCTGGGGACGACACGCCGATCATCATTGGGTCTGCGCTCAAGGCCCTGGAAGGGGACACTTCGGACATTGGGATGCCGGCAGTTCAGAAGCTGGTGGAGACCCTGGACGAATACATTCCCGAGCCGGAACGCGCAATCGACCAGCCGTTCCTGATGCCGATTGAAGACGTGTTTTCGATCTCTGGACGCGGCACCGTGGTGACCGGCCGGGTAGAGCGTGGGATCGTCAAGGTCGGTGAGGAAGTCCAGATTATCGGGATCAAGGACACCACCACCACCACCTGTACGGGTGTAGAGATGTTCCGCAAGATGCTGGACGAAGGACGAGCGGGCGAGAACGTCGGCGTGCTGCTGCGTGGCACCAAGCGGGACGAAGTGGAACGTGGTCAGGTGCTGGCCAAGCCCGGGAGCATCACCCCGCACACCAAGTTTGAGGCAGAGGTGTACGTGTTGTCGAAAGACGAAGGTGGTCGGCACACTCCGTTTTTTGCTGGGTACCGTCCGCAATTTTACTTTCGGACGACTGACGTCACCGGCTCGGTTGAGCTGCCCGAAGGCGTAGAGATGGTGATGCCTGGAGACAACATCCAGATGAACGTCACACTGATCGCGCCGATCGCGATGGAAGAAGGGCTGCGTTTTGCGGTTCGCGAAGGTGGTCGCACCGTCGGTGCAGGCGTCGTCTCGAAGGTGATCGAATAAGATC
>DHQM01000097.1 GCA_002408105.1 Gammaproteobacteria bacterium UBA5338
CGACGGGGCTGTTGACCGGTGCCGACGCGGTCCGGCTTCGGGGGTTGGGGCGCCCTGGCACCGAGGCGCGCCCTGAAGTGCTGGTTCGGCCCAAGACCACCGCAGCGGTTGCCGAGGTGCTGGCCCTGTGCAACCAGTGGCGGTTGCCGGTGGTGACCCAGGGTGGTCTCACCGGTCTGGTGGATGGTGCCATTCCAGGTCCAGGCGAGCTGGCCCTTTCCCTTGAGTCGATGAACCTGATCGAAGAACTTGATGGCGTTCAGGGCACCTTGCTTGCTCAAGCCGGAGTCCCGCTGGCTCAGGCGCAGGAAGCCGCCGCTGCCGCTGGCTGGATGCTGCCATTGGATTTGGGTGGGCGTGGGTCGGCCACCCTGGGGGGCAACGTGGCCACCAATGCCGGCGGCAACCGCGTCCTGCGCTATGGCATGACGCGCAACCTGGTGATGGGTTTGGAGGTGGTTCTGGCCGACGGGACCGTACTCAGTTGCTTGAAAAAAGTCCTGAAGGACAACACCGGCTATGACCTCAACCAGTTGTTCGTTGGATCCGAAGGTACCCTAGGCGTGATCACGCGCGTATTGCTGCGCCTGGTCCCAAAGCCTGTGACACGGGCGACGGCATTGGTCGCGCTCGATGATTTTCCCGCTGTGGTTGGACTGCTGCAAAGGATGCGGCTGGGGCTGCAAGGGCAGCTTACGGCGTTCGAGGTGATGTGGCAGAGCTTCTATCGATGTGTGACCGAACCGCCGGCACCCCACCGCGCCCCGATCTCCGGGGCCCATGCCTACTACGTACTGGTGGAAGCCCTGGGGAACGACCCTGCGATTGATGGTCCGCGCTTCGAAGGCGTGCTCGAGCAAGCGGTGGCTGCCGGACAGATCGCGGACGCAGTGGTTGCCAAGTCGGAAGGCGAAATCGAAGCGCTGTGGGCGATGCGCGACGATGTGGCACAGGTGGCACGCCACCATCCGTTGGTCGGGTTCGACATCAGTTTGCCCGTTGATGCCATGGAGGAATACCTGCGGGTTGTTCACGAAGAACTGCGCGGCGTTTGGCCGCATACCCAACTGATCGTGTTCGGACACCTCGGTGATGGCAACCTGCATCTGGTGGTGTCGATGCGCGAGGACTGCCCCGCAGAGCGCCAACGCGTCGAGCGCTGCGTCTACCTGCCATTACAGACACGTGGCGGCTCGATATCGGCCGAGCACGGCGTTGGTTTGCAAAAGAAACCGTACCTTGAGTACAGCCGAAGTCAGCAGGAAATCGAGGTGATGCGGCGCGTCAAGCGGGCGCTGGACCCCAACCTGGTGCTCAACCCTGGGCGCATTTTCGACGCCATGCACGTAGACACTAATACCGAGGGGAACGTCCAATGAATGGAGCCGAAAGCCTGATTCAAACACTGCTCGACTCTGGCGTTGAGGTGTGTTTCACCAACCCTGGTACCTCAGAAATGCACTTTGTTGCGGCGCTGGACAGTGCGCCCGGCATGCGAGCGGTGCTGGCCTTGTTCGAAGGGGTCGCGACGGGGGCCGCGGATGGCTATGCCCGCATGGCAGGCAAGCCTGCCTGCACCTTGCTGCATTTGGGGCCAGGTCTTGGGAATGGGTATGCCAATCTACACAATGCTCGGCGCGCCTCGACGCCAATGGTCAACATCGTTGGGGACCACGCCACCTACCACAAGCAGTACGACGCGCCCTTGCAGTCAGACATCGAGGGGCTGGCGCGTACGCTTTCCGGTTGGGTCCACACCACAGTTGACCCTCGAAGCGTTGCGCCGGATGCGGCTCGGGCCGTGGCAGCCGCCCTGTCTCCCCCGGGACAGATCGCAACCCTTATTCTGCCCGCCGACAATTCCTGGAGTGACAACGCCGAGGCGGCGTATCCGACCATTGCGCCGAGCGCGCCGGCTTCGGTGCCGAGCGAGCGCATCACTGCGGTGGCCGAGATCCTGCAAAGTGGAGAGCCCGCACTGATCCTGATGAATGGCGCCGCCCTGCGCGCTGAGGGACTCCAGCTGGCTGCCCGCATTGCCGGCAAGACAGGGGCTGTGCTCAATGCAGAAACCTTTGCTGCGCGTACCGCGCGAGGCGCGGGGCTGCCTGTGGTGGAGCGGTTTCCGTATTTCGGTGAGCAGGCCATTGAAGCGATGCAGGCCTACAAACACCTGATTTTGCTCGGCGCCAAACCCCCGGTCGGTTTTTTCGCATACCCTGGAACCCCGAGCTGGTTCACTCCACCCCACTGCGCGATCCATACGCTCGCCCGCGCCGATGAAGATGCGCTGGCCGCGTTGGCGCAGTTGGCCGAAGCGGTGGGTGCAAAGGCGAGTGATGCAGTGCTTGCACCAAGCCACCGCCCGGATCTGCCCTCGGGCGCGCTCGACGCGATGGCGGTGGGGGCGGTGGTTGGGCACTTCCTGCCGGAAAATGCCATTGTTTCGGATGAAGCGGTGACGGCGGGGTTTGCCATTCCTGGCTGTACCGCAGGGTGTCCACCCCACGACTGGCTGAGCCTGACTGGTGGGGCCATCGGCCAGGGTTTGCCCGTGGCGACTGGCGCGGCCGTTGCCTGCCCGGACCGCAAAGTCGTGTGTCTTGAGGGCGACGGCAGCGCCATGTACACCATCCAGTCTCTGTGGACCCAGGCGCGCGAAAACCTTGATGTCACCACCGTGGTTTTCAATAACGCCGCCTATGCCATCCTGCAGCTGGAACTTGCCCGCGTCGGGGTGGAGCAGCCAGGGCCCAATGCAACAAAGGTTCTGGACCTTGCCCGACCGGTACTGAACTTCGCCCAAATGTCGCAAAGTATGGGTGTGCCTGGCGTGCGCGCGACCACCGCAGAGGAATTCATCAAGGCGTTTTCTACCGCGATGTCTGAACGGGGTCCCCGCCTCATCGAAGTGATGCTGTAATTTCACGGGCGCCCGCAGTCATCGATCTGGTTGACCCAACGTCCTCGCCTGACCCTGCAGATCCCCGCACGGCGCCTAGGGCATGTGCTGGCGGAAAAGGGCGGAACCAGAACAGGTGCGGTAGGTCAGCGGTGTGTAAACCCGGATGTTCCCGCAACCTGTAACGATTCGATCAGGGGAGAATCAATCACGCAAGACTGTGAATGGTGCCCCGGAGAGGATTCGAACCTCTGACCTGCCCCTTAGGAGGGGGCTGCGCTATCCAGCTGTGCCACCGGGGCGAAACAATGACGGTGTAGAGAGGCGCCATTGTATCGGTGTGGGTGGTGTTCACCAAACGGAGGCTCGACATACAATGGGCCGCAGCGCTGCATACCCGGATTTTACTTGCGGAGGTGAGCTTGCACGACACCCGACCCTTGTTGCTAAGTCACTCAGAATTCCCGTCCGTGAATCGCGACGGATTGGACACGCTACAGGTCAACCTTGGCTATCGCTGTAACCTCAGTTGCACGCATTGCCACGTGGGTGCGGGGCCGAAACGTACCGAAATGATGGCCGACCGAGAAGTTGACACTGTGCTTGAGGTGTTGGAACAGCTCGAGGTGCGAACCCTCGACCTGACTGGCGGTGCGCCAGAGATGCATCCCAGGTTTCGCGACCTTGTCCAGCGGGCCCGCGAGCTCGGGGTGCAGGTGATTGACCGCTGCAACCTCACGATACTGCTGGAGCCAGGCTACGAATCCCTGCCCGAGTTTCTGCGGGATCACCGGGTCGAGGTGGTCGCGTCGCTTCCCTGTTATGAAGAAGAGAACGTTGACCGCCAGCGGGGCCGTGGCGTGTACGGGGCGAGCATTGAGGCGCTGCACATACTGAATCGACTGGGGTATGGAAAGCCGGACACGGGCCTGGTATTGAACCTGGTGTACAACCCGGTGGGTGCCAACTTGCCGCCTCCACAGGCGGAACTCGAAGCCGCCTACCGTGCTGAACTTGAGCGCCAGTGGGGCATTGAGTTCAATTCGCTATTTACCCTGGCCAATATGCCGATTTCAAGGTTCGGCAGCGTGCTCTTGGCGAAGAACCAGTACCACCAATACATGTCCCTACTGAGGGACAGTTTTCGTGCGGAGAACCTCGATACCCTCATGTGCCGCTCGCTGGTCAGCGTCGACTGGCGAGGGCATCTGTACGATTGTGACTTCAACCAAATGCTGAGGCTGCCGCTGACTGCCCCGGGCCGTTCGCCAACCACGCTGCAGACCCTGCTCGGTGAACCACTCGATGACAATCCAATCGCCACAGGCCAACATTGTTTCGGCTGTACCGCAGGCCAGGGTAGCAGTTGCGGTGGTGCCCTGGCAGAGGTTTGACTCGCTCTAAAGTCCATGCGCATTTCGGTAGTGATGCCAGTGCTGAACGAGGCAAGGTTGGTGCGTGCTGCAGTCGACCGACTGCAGCCACTGCGCAAGATGGGGCACGAATTGATTGTTGTCGACGGCGGCAGTTCCGATGGGACGCCTGAGTTGGCGCAACTGGGGTCGGATCTTGTGGTTTGTACTGGCAGAGGCCGAGGGACACAGCTTGCTCGTGGTGCAGAAACCTCGACTGGCGACTTGCTGTTGTTCGTTCATGTTGACACACTTCTACCCGACTTGAAACGCCTGCATGCGCTGGCTCAGTCGGGTGTCTGGTCGGGTGGATGGGGCTTTCATGCGCTGCGCTTGGATGGGCGAGGTGCAGTGTTTCGCTGCATCGAGCGAGCGGTGAGTTGGCGTTCCCGCTGGACGGGCATCGGCACTGGTGACCAGGCGATCTTTGTTGATCGCGGCCTGTATCAGAGGGCGGGCGGGTTCGCAGCGATTCCCCTTATGGAAGACATTGAACTGTGCAAGCGCCTGAGGCGTCGGGTGCGGCCGCACTGGGTGGCCGACCCGGTGGTGACGTCGAGCCGACGCTGGGAATCACGCGGCGTGGCGAGAACCGTTGTACTGATGTGGGCCGTCAGATTTGCCTACTGGTGCGGTGCGAGCCCAGAGCGCTTGTCGCGTTGGTACGCTGCCTGATGTCGGGTGCGCCGCAGGTCAGGGCGCCCGCCATTGGGTGTGGTCGGGTACAGGTATTTGGCCGTGCACCGGAGCCTGGTGTCAGCAAGACCCGCTTGATTCCTCGCCTTGGAGCTGCTGGTGCAGCCAAGCTTCACGCCCAATTGTTGCGACACACCTTCCGTGCCCTACAACCTGCGCAGGACCGTTTGGAGTTTTGGGCCACGCCCAGGGCCTTGGACGACCGGTTTGTTGGCGTGGTGCCGGCGTCGGTGCCGCGATTCGATCAGCAGGGCGCTGACCTCGGCGCACGCATGGCCCACGCCCTGCGTGATGGCTTGAGGCGAAGCGAAGCTGTGGTGTTGGTCGGGAGCGACGCGCCGGGGGTCGACGCGCAGTACGTGTGTGGTGGATTGAGGGCGCTCGCTGCCGGTGCTGATCTGGTGTTGGGTCCCGCAGAGGACGGTGGCTACGTGCTAGTTGGTTTGAGGCGGTTGCATCCTGAGTTGTTCCTTGATATCCCCTGGGGCAGTGCCGAAGTCATGGTTCAGACTGAGTCGAGGGCCCGCGCGCTGGGCCTTTCCATTTTACGCCTGGAAACACTGTGGGACATTGATCGGCCCTCTGATGTCGAGCGCCTGCGAAACTGGCAGAGGAACAACCACTGGTATGGCGGTGGCGATTCGGTTGAAGTGCCGGCTCTCTGACTTGGGTTCAACTACACCGATTCGGCACGCAGGCGAGCGCGTTGCAGAGATTGAATCAGCCGAGATAGACCCCGGCTGTCGTCCACTTCGAGCAGTCGAAAGCCCACGCGCGTCAGGCCATCCCTCGTCGACCTGCAGTGGCGGACTTCCAACGTGCATTGAATCGCGGGTCCCTCTGGTGTCTCGATCGCGCAGGTGCCGTACTGCTGCCCGACCGCCCAGTCCCATCCTTCGGCGGCGTCGAACTGAACACAGCAACCCCCAAGCGACAGGTCATGCAGTCGGCCCACCGAAGGTGGGCTGTCAGGACTCTCTGAAAGTGCAGAGAGGCGCGCCTGCAGTTGATGGTTGGCCAAGTTGACTCTGTATCCATCTCGGCGTTGCAGGTGGTCGATGGCGGTTGGCCATGCGTAGTAGAGCGCTGCGCCCGCAGTGGTATTCTCGGAAGCCACGTTACTGATGGGCTCTAGGTTGCGCAGCCAAAGAAGTCCGCCGTCCAGTCGACCTTTCAGCGTCAGGACTTTCCCAGCCAAGGTGGCTGGGTCGACCCGTCGGGGCAGGGGGGCATCGAACCCCAACCACTGGCACTGCGCGCCGAGCGCACTGAGGGTGATGGTGGCTGAAGAAGGGGTCCGGGGTGCCAGCACTTTGAAGGCGACGTTCTGGCGCAGTGCACGCATCAGGAGGCGGGTGATTTCTTCGGACCGGCTGACGCGAGCCGGCTTTGTTGGCTCACGTGGGAGCAAGCGCGTGAGGTCCATGCCCTGTGACACCAATCGATTGGTTCAGGCGGTTCCGAGGGTGCGGTGTCCACTGCGCTGAGCACGTACCCCCTCCGCGCTGTAGGTATTTGCGTGTTCCGGGCCAAGCAGCAACTGCAGCAAGCGCTGCAAGCGATCCCGACCAGCCTGCACCAAGCGGCCGTTGATCTGATTGGCCCGGTCGCAGGCACGCAACAGCTCGCCACGACCCTGCCAGGAATTCGCAAGCTCGCCTGACGCACACTGCTGTGCGATTCCTTGCTCGGCTTGGTCGGTGCTCCACTCCGGATGCAGGCGGACAAACGTCTCGCGCCGATCGCGGTGCAGCGCGGCCAGGTTTTCAATTGAGGTCGATTTTTGGGCAAGCAGTTCCGGTAGTGCTTCCCGGTCACTTTGTTCGAGCAGCACCCGCTCATCGGTCAGTTGTTGAAGAAAGTTTTGCAGCAGCTCGGTCTCGCGCTCTAGCGATGCGCGCAGCCAACCGACTGAGTTTTCGGCGGTTGGTGTCATGCGTCGTCCTTGAGCATCCGCTCGGCTTCAAGAATTTTTTCAGCGACCTTGGGGCTGTCGACTTCGTATTCGGCTGTGGCGATCTGATGGCGCAATTGGTCCACCACATCCAGACGCACGGGGTCTCCAGCCTGAATTGCCTGCTGAAGGCGCTGCAGTGTTTGTGCGTGGTCGCTGAGTTCGACTTGGGTGTCGGGGGCGGCCGCGCCGGGTGCAGTCCCAGGCTTTGATCCGTCGTTCGGTGTGCTGGGAGTGCCACGTGACCGCGATGCCCGCTCGTGCCGACTGCCGCCGATTGGCGGGATATCAATGCTCATGTTCGATCCTGGTTTCCCGTGGGGACGGCTGTTGCCCCAATCAGTTGATACCGACTGTAGCGGCAGCATGAGCGCGTTCTTGAATACCAGGAGACGGCCATCAATACAGCGCCACTTCGACTTGCCGGTCACCGACCACGCGTGCGTACACCACCCGGTCTGACCCTGCACTGCGGATTCGGACCTGATCGCCCTCGCCCCCGTTCGAGAGTGCCACCCCTGTACCAGTGATCTGCATCGCGCCCTGCTGGGCAAGGATGAGCACTTCGTCGCCCCGCTTGACCAGCGTGGGTTGTTGAATCAATCCACCGCTGAGGGGTTCCTGGGCGTTGATATTGCGCCGAGCAATGGCCCCAATGACGGCATCCAGATCCCGGAAATAGCCACTGGGCAGCCGAGAGATGTCGTGTTCAACCTGTTGCAGGTGCGCGGCGGTCAGTGGGGTGCCGCGTGCAATGGGGCCCTTCGCCACCACGACGTGAAGGTACCGGCGCACCTCCACTGGAACAATCAATGACCAGGTTTTGGGCGCTGCGCAGTGGGCACGAACGAACAGCCGCCCCTGGGCGGTGGAGCGGGAAATCTGGGTCTCGATGGGTGTGGCGCAGGGGCTGAGACTGAGCCGCGGATCCAGCGCAGTGACGCTGACTTCGAACCGTCCGGGGCCAGTGGCAGCGTGCGCCATCGCTGCTTGACGTACCGCGTCTTGGATGTCTACGAGAACGCCGCCCGCGGACACTGCGGGCAGCCAACAGGCTGCGAGCAGCGCAAGCGAGCGTTTGGCATGGGTGCTAAGAAGGGATGACCAAAGAATCATCGACTATGCTCATTCTGTGCTTGTCGCGCCGACACTGAGACGGGTCGCGGCCGTTGCATCGCCAGTGGACGTCAATGTGTTGACGCTCGGAGCGGCGAACCGGCGGTCCACTTGGACTCATGCAATTATTGAACCAGGAATGGTGTTGGCTGTTTTACAAAGGGCAAAGGTCCAGGAGACTAGGCAATGGGCGGAGTTCTCGAGAGCGTCAATCAACGGACCCAGTTGGTGGGCCAGAACCGCTTGGAGTTGTTGCTGTTTCGATTGGAAGGCGATCAGCTATACGGCATCAACGTGTTCAAGGTAAAGGAGGTGCTTCAGTGCCCTCCCTTGACCGTGGTGCCCCAGAGCAACCCTTTTGTGCGCGGTGTCGCGCACATTCGTGGCAGCACTGTACCCATCATCGACCTGAACAGCGCGATTGGCCGCGGGCCCGCCTCCGACCTCGACCAGCACTTCGTCATCATCACCGAATACAACCTGCGGGTGCAGGGGTTTCTGGTGGCTGCCGTCGAGCGCATCGTCAACATGAATTGGGGTGACATCCACCCACCCCCCCGAGGGGTCGGGCACGGCAACTACCTCACGGCTGTCACGGACCTCGACGGCAAGCTTGTTGAGATCATCGACGTCGAGAAAATTCTCGCCGAGGTGTCGCCAGGCTCACAGCACATCAGTGAAGGGCTGCTTTCTGCTGGCATGCTGGAACGCCATGGCACCAAGCACATCATCGTGGTCGATGACTCCAGCATCGCGCGCAAGCAGATTGTGCGTTGCATCAAGGAATTGGGCTGTGAAGCGACGACGTTCAACGACGGTCGCCAAGCCTACGACTACCTGACACAGATGGCAGCCGAGTGCGACAGCCCCTTGTCGGAACGGTTTTTGATGGTCATCTCCGACATCGAGATGCCTGAGATGGACGGATACACCTTGACCGCCGAGATTCGGGCCAACCCGAATCTGCAGGACCTCTATGTACTCCTGCACACTTCGTTGAGCGGCGTGTTCAACAATGCGATGGTCAAGAAAGTGGGGGCCAATGCCTTCATCGCCAAGTTTCAACCCGATGTACTGGCCGAGGCTGTGGTTGAACGCATCCAGTCTGGTCCCGACGAGCCGGTGAACGCCGTCGCCTGACGGTGTTCGTCAGCGTACCTGAATGTCCAACCACTCCGGCAGCGTGTCCAGCACTCGAATGGCGCCAGAGTTTCTCGCCTTTCGGGATTTTCTTGAGACGAGTTGCGGGATCCTCATTGGCGAAGGCAAGGAATACCTGGTCGAAAGTCGTTTGCGCAGGCTGATGGCGCAGCACGGCCTCGGTGGCCTGGATCAGCTGGTTCAGGCCCTCAATCGTCCTGGTTCACGTGCCCTACGGGCCCAGGTCATCGATGCAATGACCACCAACGAAACCAATTGGTTTCGGGATGCCCATCCCTTCCAGATCATACTCGAGCGGCTGTTGCCCGAGGCGGCCAGCACGGCGCGGCCGTTCCGAATCTGGTGCGCAGCCTGTTCGTCTGGGCAAGAGCCGTTTTCGATCAGTATGTTGATCGAGGAATACGGCCAGCAAGGCGGTCGTTTGCCTCAAGGCGTTGAAATCGTAGCGACGGACATTTCTACGGACGTGCTGGATCAGGCGCAGCAGGCAGAGTACGACCTGACCGCCATGTCGCGTGGGCTTTCTGCCAAACGCCGTCAGGCCCACTTCCTACAGGGGAGTGCGGGTCGCTTTCGTGTCCGCGACAGCATCCGAGAGCGGGTGGTCTTCCGCCACCAGAATCTCCTGGAGGGGTTTGCAAGCCTGGGTCGGTTTGATCTGGTGCTCTGTCGCAACGTGTTGATCTACTTCTCCGCCACGACCAAAGCCGACATTCTCTCCCGCATTCACCGCCAACTCCGCCCAAACGGCGTCTTGATCCTTGGCGCCTCCGAGGCGTTGGCGCAGGCGCAGGGACTGTACCGCATGGAACGGTGCAGCCCAGGTTTGATCTACCGCGCACTTCCGGGCGTTCGAGACCGCGCCAGCTAGCTGGTTGCCATTCGCCAACGGCAACACCTCTCCCCCTACCGTGCCGCGATCGGCAACGCCTTGCCGATGTTGACCGGCCGCTGCTCTTTAATCCTATGGTTTTGAGCAGGTTATGTGGCTGGCATGGGCTTTGCTCAGATGACTTCTAGTCAGTTGAACACCCCAGGCGGCACCTGTCGCACTTGCCGACACCGGAGAGACCAGCGAACCATGAGCATTTCGTTTGCCACCGCACTTGGACCCCACGCACAGGCCCTCGGCATTGGGCTCGAGCGCACACAACTGTTGGCTGCCAACATCGCCAATGCCGACACGCCAGGTTTCAAGGCCCGCGACATCGACTTTCGTCAGGCGCTTGCCGCAGTGCAGGGCTCAGAGGGCGAAGCCCGTCTTGCCGCCACCAATGCCCGCCACTTTCGCACCGGCGACAGTGGCACGAATCAGGCCTCTCGCAGTGCTGCCAGTGCTGCGCTTTACCGCCAGCCACTGCAGCCGGCGCTTGACGGCAACACCGTGGAATTGGAGCGCGAACAGGCAGAGTTCGCACAAAATGCCTTGCGCGTCCAAACCAGCTTGACCTTGCTCAAGGGCAAGTTTTCCGGTTTGGTCAAAGCGATTCGAGGGGAGTAAAAACGATGGCTGTAACCCAAATATTCAACATTGCTGGGTCCGCCATGTCGGCCCAATCGATTCGGCTGAACACCATCGCCAGCAACCTCGCGAACGCCGAATCAGTGTCTAGCAGCGTGGACACCACC
>DHQM01000083.1:0-6412 GCA_002408105.1 Gammaproteobacteria bacterium UBA5338
ACGAAGGCAAGGCCTATGCCGAAGCGCTGAAAAAGGCAGGCGTTGCAGTGGAGTATGTCAATTACGAAGGCATGATCCACGGCTTCTTCAACATGCAGCGCGTGCTGGATGTGGCGCGGGAAGCCGTGAAGGCGGCGGCAAAAGCGTTGAAGGAGGCGCTCGCCTGATCTCACGCGTGCCATGCCCGGCGCCAGATTGTGACGCCGGGCATGGCAGCGCCGGACTTCATGCGATATAGGACGAGAAACAACAGGGGAAGTTTCCATGCCCGCGCTCCGCTCGCCGCTTGTCCATCCCTTTTCGAAATTCGACGTGCCGCATCTCCTTGCTGTCCATGCCGCCGCGCGGCCGCAGCATCCTTTCCTCATCTGGGAACCCTTCGAGGGTGAAACGCGCATCTGGTCCTATGCGAAGTTTCAGCATGAGGTGATGCAGGTCGCAGCCGGACTCAGGCAGCGTGGCGTGAAATTCGGCGAGCGTGTGCTTGTCCATCTCGACAATTGCCCGGAAAGCCTCATCGCGTGGTATGCCTGCGCGCATCTCGGCGCCGTCGCCGTCACCACGAATGCGCGTTCGGTTGCCGATGACCTCACCTATTTCAGCGACCATGCAGGCGTAGTCGGCGCGATCACGCAGCCGGCCTTTGCTTCTCTCGTCGCGTCGTCCTGTGCGAAGATCAAGTGGCTCGCTGTGACGGAAACAGACAATGGCGCTGTGCCCGCAGAGAGAAATCTGCCGGCAAAGTCGGAAAGCTTCGCCGCACTTTATGGAGACGCCGCCGATGTGCCGCTCCGCGCGCCCGATCCGATGGCGCGTGTCGGCATCCAGTACACGTCGGGCACGACATCGCGGCCCAAGGGCGTCGTCTGGACCCATGCCAATGCATTGTGGGGCGGCAAGCTCTGCGCGCTGCACGAGGACCTGCGGCAGACGGATGTGCATCTTACCTATCTGCCGCTTTTCCATACCAATGCGCAGTCCTATTCCGTGCTTGCCGCGCTTTGGGCGGGGGCAACGGTCGTGCTGCAGCCGCGCTTTTCCGCTTCACGCTTCTGGTCCGTCTCGCAGAAGCACAATTGCACCTGGACCTCGATGGTGCCCTTCTGCGTCCGTGCGCTGATGGGACAGGAAAAGCCGAAGTCGCATTCATATCGCTATTGGGGCAACGGCATTTCCGCGCCGCCGACCGACGCGCATTTCGGCGTCAAGACCATCGGCTGGTGGGGCATGACCGAGACCATCACCCACGGCATCGTCGGCGACCTTCACTGGCCGAGCCCATCCATGAGTTGCGGACGGGCGGCACCCGAGTACGAAATCGCCGTGGTCGATGACACCGGAGAACCCGTAGAGCCAGGCAAAACCGGACACCTTCTGGTGCGTGGCATTCGCGGGGTTTCGCTGTTTCTCGAGTACCTGAAAGACCCACAAGCCACGGCCGACGCCTTTGACGACCATGGCTGGTTCCGCACCGGAGACCGGGTCCGAACCACCCCGGAAGGCTTCATCTTTTTCGCCGACCGCGACAAGGACATGCTCAAGGTCGGCGGAGAAAACGTTGCCGCCTCGGAGATTGAGGCGGTGATCCGGGCGTCGGGTTGGGCCGAGGAAGTCGCTGTTGTGGCTCGCCGTCACCCCATGCTCGACGAAGTGCCCGTGGCCTTTGTCATCCCAGGCCCAGGTGCGCCCAGTTCACTGGAGGCTGAACTCATCGCGCATTGCCGGCAGCACCTCGCAGACTTCAAGGTTCCGCACGCGGTGTACCCGGTCGAAGACATGCCGCGCTCCACCCTAGAGAAGATCAACAAGGCGGCCTTGCGGGCAACCCTCGCCGCCGACGCATAACTCCAGCGCATGGCGCCACCCGGCCCTCTTTCGCCACCCGGCATTCAGCGCCTGCTGGCGCTGATTGGCCTGCTCGTCGCTGGGCTGGCGTGCTCAGCTGCCTGGCCGCAAGCCGAGGCACCCAAGCGCCCCGACCTGGCGAGCCGAATGGATGTGCTGGTCGACCCGACAGGGGACCTGCAGGTGGCGGACCTGGTGGTTCCGCCGGCGCACCACCGGTTCGCTCCGCCACCACGAACCCCCATTCACCTTGGCCGTTCTGCTGCTACCCACTGGGTTCGTTTCACCCTGTCGGGAACGGATGCCCCACCGGCAACTTTTCTATTGGTGGACAATCGGCTCATCGGCAACGCTGCCCTGTTCAAGGCGTCGGGGGAGGGCGCAATTGAGGAGGTCGCCCACCCCGACCGGCGGGCTTGGTTGTCGCCCCTTACGTTTCCGCTTCAGCTTGGCCCGGACGAGACGGCAACCTACTACCTCCGGCTACAGGATTCGCCACCCGTTTCCGCCGAGATTCGTCTGACCTCGGCCGAATCGCTCGGAGCCATGCTGGTCGAGCGCCAATGGATATCGGGGCTGACAGTCGGGCTGCTGCTCACGTTTCTGGTGTACAACCTGATCGCGTACTTCAACCACCTGGCGCCAGCTTCGCTGCACTTTGCCCTTTTCCTCGCATCAATGATCGGGCTGCAGACGGTCGTGGACGGCATCCTGTTCAAATTATTGCCCGTTCCAATGGACTGGAACATCGCGCTCAATGTGCTGATGTTGCTGCTGGTGAACCTCACTGCGCTCGGATTCGGGCGGGTTTTTTTGCTGCAGGGGTCCGATGGGAACGGCTGGAGAAAAGCCCTGTGGGCGGTGCAGGGACTGGTCGTGGTGATGGCGCTTGCACTGCCCCTCGTCGACATTGCCACCTGGCTCTTTCCCTCCGCTTTGCTCATCTCTCTGCTGTCGACCCTAATGCTGATTGGCCTGGCACTCGGAAAAGCCGTGCGTGGCCACCACCATGCCCTGTACTACCTTGCTGCCCGAATCTTGTATGTACCCCTAATTGGCCTGGCCGCGCTCAATGTCTGGGGGCTTCTCCCTGAGCAACCGCTCCGCGAAGTGGGTGTCATGCTCGTTGCTGCGGTCGAAGCAGGCCTCTTGTCCGTTGGCGTGGTGCGCCGCTTGCAGTCCTTCGAAGCAGAGCGGGTCTCGCAAGCGCAACTGTTGAGTGACCACAGGCTGGAGGTCTCCGTTCGCCAAGCAATGACCGCGAAAATCGCCCACGACCTGCGCTCTCCGATGAGCGACCTGCACGGTTTGACGCAACTGCTGCAGGGCACGCGGCTGGACCGCCGACAGCGCGAGCTCGTCGAGGCACTGGCCCGCTCCAGTGAGAAGCTTTCCTACCTGGTCGAGCGGGCACAGAACATCGTCAGCGTAGAGGCCAATGATGTCCGCTTGGTGGTGGAACCGCTCGACATTCAAGCCCTGGTGGAAAATGCCACCCAACGCGCTGAACTGTTGCTGGACGGTCTCGCGTCTTCAACCGAGGTCAGGGTCAGCCCAGAACTCCCGCGTTTTGTAAGCGGTGACGCCCGTCGGCTGAGGCAAACGTTGATTGAGCTGTTGTGCAACGCACACGAGGCCACTCCACAGTCCGTGCTTCTGCTGACGGTCAGCACGCAGGCGGCGTCACTGGACTCGATTCGGTTCGAGATCTCCGGCATTGAGAAAGATTTGAGTACCGAGTACCGCCAAACCCACTCAGGGGAGCGCCCAGCGGCAGAGGATTTGCCCGCCAGCCGCGATGCACGCCGATACAGTTTCACCATCGCCAACCGCTTGCTCCAGCGGATGGGGGGTGACCTGATGGTGCAGTCAAGCCCCAAAGGCGGCAGCACCATCTCATTCAGCCTGCGCCTCCCTTGTGCGGACGAACAGCCGTTCTCCACCAGCATCAGCGACCTGCTGTTTGACCGGCGGGCACTGCTCGCTGGGCTTGACTCACCTTCCTTCGAGGCCATGGCGGGTGAGTTGCGGGCCATCGGGCTGGAAG
The DNA here is from genome assembly GCA_002408105.1 of Gammaproteobacteria bacterium UBA5338. Lineage (GTDB taxonomy): Bacteria > Pseudomonadota > Gammaproteobacteria > Pseudomonadales > UBA5862 > UBA5862. Next base: position 3,893 of record DHQM01000083.1, read on the forward strand.
TGTTCAAGGCCCACAGCAGCAACGAAGCCATTGCAGTCCTACGTTCGCAACAGTCATTGGGCCGCAGCATCGAATTGCTGGTCATCGACCAGGGCGTCAGCGACGGAGGAGGCGTGGAACTGGCGGCTCGCATCAACACCAGCGAAGCCCTGCACACCGACTTTCCCATCGTGCTGCTTTCCGATTACCGCTCCGCTCCGGCCTTTGAACGCGCACGCAATGCAGGAATCGCCGCCACCCTGACCCACCCACTGGACACCGATACCTTGGTGCGCACCCTAGGACAGGTGCTTGCAAAGCACAGCGCCGCTTCAGGCGGTGCGACGCCGGACCCCGGCGCGTCCAATGCGCATCTGCGCCTGCTGCTGGTGGAAAACGATCCGATCAGCCAGCGGGTGTTGCAACGGCTGGTGGAGCAACTGGGCGCCCATTTGGACGTTGCAGCCAGCGGGGCCGAAGCGATCGAACGAATCAAGCAACACGCGTATGACCTGGTGTTGATGGACTGCGAAATGCCTGTGCTGAATGGTTTCGAGACCAGCCGCCGGGTGCGGCATTTCGAACTGAATGCCAACCGACTGCCCACGCCGATCATCGCGTTGACCGGGCACCCCCCCGAGGCACTGCAGGAAAATTGGCGTGAATCCGGTGTCAACGAGCTGGTATACAAGCCAGTCGACCTTCCCCAGCTGCGTCGCTTGGTGCAAGAATGGGCGTACTGATGCAGAAACTTCGACCCAATGGGAGGCACCCGAATGAGTGATTGCCTGTTCTGTGGCATTGCGGCCGGCACCGTGCCAGCCGACGTGATTTACCAGACCGACGAGGTGGTGGCCTTCCGTGATCTACACCCCCAGGCACCTCTGCATGCGCTGGTGATTCCGCGCAAACACATCGCCACCATCAACGACATCACGCCCGAAGACCAGACAGTGATCGGGGAAATGTACTTGGCCGCGGCCCAGATCGTGGGCGAGGCAGGGCTGTCAGAATCCGGGTTTCGCACTGTCATGAACTGCAACCGCCAAGGGGGCCAAACGGTGTACCACATCCATCTGCACGTTCTCGGTGGGCGCCAAATGCACTGGCCACCTGGTTAAAAGGGACCACAACCAAAGGTTACAAAGCCACGGCGCCCTGCTCGCCGGTGCGGATCCGCATGACACGCTCCAGGTCGAGCACGAAAATCTTGCCATCACCCACCTTTCCAGACCGCGCAGTCTGTGCGATGCACTCAATCGCAGCGTCCAGCTGTTGGTCCTCCAATGCCACTTCGATGCGAACCTTGGGCACAAAATCAACCACGCCCTCAGCGCCCGGATACTGCGCCGTATGTCCGCGCTGGCGCCCGAAACCTTTGGCTTCGCTGACCGTCATCCCATAGATTCCAAGCTCAACCAACTGGTTGCGTACATCGTCGAGCTTGTGCGGCTTGATGATGGCAATCACGTATTTCACTGGCCCGCTCCCACCCGTGTCATTTTTGTGACGGCGATAGTAAACCAAACCCGGCACAACCCCAACGGCCCTCCCCCGTCGCTGAACCGGCCCCATGCTATAGTGCGGCCGGCCTGTACCGCAGGACCGGTGCTGGGCCCCGCCCAGGTACGGACAGCACGTTGAGCCACCCAAGGAGAACATGATGTTCAACAAGATCCTGGTCGCCAACCGCGGGGAAATCGCCGTCCGCATCCTGCGCTCGGCCCACGATTTGGGATACGCAACAGCCGCCATCTACAGTGATGCCGATTCGGGAGCACCCCATGTGCTGGCTGCCGATGAGGCCTACAGGGTCGGCCCCAGTCCAGCTTCGCAATCCTACCTCGACATTGACTCCATCCTGGCTGCGGCACAGGCCTGTGGCGCAGACGCCGTGCACCCAGGCTACGGCTTCCTGTCAGAGAACACCGAATTCGCCGCCCGTTGCGAACAGGCTGGAATCACCTTCGTTGGACCACCCGCCGCTGCAGTTCACCTGATGGGCAGCAAGCGGGAGTCAAAGCTCGCCATGCTGGCCGCAGAGGTCCCTTGTATTCCCGGATATTCTGGTGCAGCCCAGGACGATGACAGCCTGCTGCAAGCAGCTGCTGAGGTGGGCTTCCCGCTCATGGTGAAGGCGTCCGCGGGCGGTGGAGGGCGGGGGATGCGCCTGGTCCAATCGATCGACGGACTGCGCGAGGCTCTGGTATCCGCTCGCAAAGAGGCGCTGAACGCGTTCGGCAGTGACGAGTTGATTCTGGAACGCGCCATCCCCAACGCCCGGCACATCGAGATCCAAGTGTTCGCCGATCAGCATGGGCAGGTGTTGCACCTAGGCGAGCGGGACTGCTCGGTGCAGCGCCGCCACCAAAAAGTGATCGAAGAGGCCCCGTCCCCCTTTGTGGATGAAGACTTGCGCCACCGCATGGGTGAGGCCGCGGTCAGCGCTGCCCGTGCCTGCGGGTATGTGGGTGCCGGCACCGTGGAGTTTTTAGTCGACCACGAGCGCAATTTTTACTTTTTGGAGATGAACACGCGGCT
>DHQM01000083.1:6710-10348 GCA_002408105.1 Gammaproteobacteria bacterium UBA5338
CAGGTCGAGCACCCCGTCACCGAATGCGTCACAGGGATCGACCTGGTGGCATGGCAGTTCAAGGTGGCAGCGGGCGAGCACTTGCCCATCACCCAAGCCGAGGTCCAGTTGCGCGGCCACGCAATCGAGGCCCGCCTGTATGCTGAGGACCCGGGCGCAGGGTTCCTGCCGCAAACAGGACACATCGAGCGAATCGAGTTTCCTGAAGCCGAGGGGCTGCGGGTGGACAGCGGCGTCCACTCAGGTCAAGAGGTGTCCCCATACTACGACCCCATGTTGGCAAAAGTCATCGCCTATGGGGAATCCCGCGATGAGGCCCGCCGGCGTCTCGCCCGCGCCCCGGACCACACCCGTCTGTTTGGACTCAGCAGCAATAAGTGGTTCCTGTCGGAACTGCTGCGCCACCCGCGGTTCGCCGCCGGAGAGGCCACCACAGGCTTTATCGGCGAATCCTTCGCACAAGCCCGCAGTATGCAACCGGTTACCCCGGAACCTGTGGCGGTTGCGCTCGCTGCCCTTATCTTCACTCTCCGCCAGCCCCCGGGAACGCCTCCCGCGTTGCCCGTCTGGGGCAATGGGCCGGCGCTGCGCTTGCGTTTCGACCTTCAGCACAAGGACACACAGCTGCGCCCAACAGTCCGGATGCGAGGCAACGAGGCCGAGGTACAGACCGAAACCGATGTGCTCAGCATCGGTGTACTGGCCATAGACGACCGTTGCCTGCGCTATCACCACCAGGGCGTCGATCGGAGCTGCCACTACGCAATCGCTGGCGACCGCCTGTTTCTCGACCACGGTGGCAGCCTGGAGTTCTCCAACCTTGCCTCGACTCCTCGGGCCAAGCTGGATACAGGCGGCCGGGGCCAGGTCAGTGCATCGACTGACGGCGTGGTGCTTGAGATCAAGGTGGCTCCCGGCGACACCGTGGAGCGCGGACAAGTGGTGGTGCTGCTGGAGGCGATGAAGATGGAACACCCCCTCAAAGCAGAGGTACAGGGCACAGTCTCACAGATCCAGGTGGCGGTGGGCGACCAAGTCAAGGTGCGCCAGCTCCTGATCAGCATTGAGTCCGACTCGCCTGATCCGAATTGAGTCGGTCTGTAAAGGCCCCAATCCACTGCCCCGCACGCTCAGGCGGACACGGAGACCTCCCATGCCAGTGATTGAAACGCAACTCGACACCCAGAGCGAAGCCTATTCCAGAAACCGCGCCTTCATGCTGGAGTACGTCCAGCGCATTCGCGACGTTGAAGCACGCATCCAGGCGACGGAAGAAGCCTACCGGCCGCGCGCGGAAAAGCGTGGGAAGCTGCTGCCCAGGGAGCGCCTGGCCGCACTGCTCGACCCTGGAAGCCCCTTTATCGAACTGTCCTCGATCGGCGGGTACAAGATGTACGGAGACACCGATGGCAGCACCGCGGGAGGAAATCTCATCTGTGGCATCGGCATGGTATCGGGTCGGCGCACCGCGGTGCTGGTCTGGAACTATGCCGTGAAGGGCGGAACCATCAATGCGGTCACCACCCGCAAACACCTGCGCCTCCAGGAAATTTGCTTCCAAAACCGCCTGCCCACGGTCTCCTTAAGCGAGTCGGGCGGCGGCGACCTGGCTGGCAGCGGCACCAACCAGGACCCCTGGGGTGCGGCGGGCTTTCTGGACGGCGGCCGGGTGTACTGCCAACAGGCTGAGCTGTCCGCGGCAGGCCTGCCCCAGGTCATCGTGGCCCACGGCAACGCCACAGCCGGAGGCGCCTACCACGTGGGGCTGTCGGACTACATCGTTCTGGTGCGGGGAAAATCGCAGTTTTTTCTTGCCGGACCGCCGCTACTGAAAGCCGCGACAGGAGAAGTGGCCACTGCAGAAGCGTTGGGAGGGGCGGAGATGCACGCGCGCATATCCGGTACCGGGGAATACCTCGCAGAAGACGATGGCGACGGCGTGCGGGTGGCGCGGGAAATACTCGCCCAGTTGCCACCGGATCCGCAGGTCCCTGGTGACCAGGTTGGCGACGCACCCCTGTATCCGGAAGAGGAGCTGCTCGGCGTTGTATCTGCGGACAAACGGGTTCCGTTCGACATCCGTGAGGTCATCGCCCGCATTGTCGACGGATCGCGATTTCTGGATTTTCAGTCAGAGATCGACCCCTACATGGTGTGCGGCCATTGCCACATCTTCGGGCGCCGGGTGGGCATCATCGGCAACAATGGCCCGATCACTCCTGCAGGCGCCAAAAAGGCTGCCCAGTTCATCCAACTCTGCGACCAAAGCCAGACCGCCTTGCTGTTCCTGCACAACACCACTGGATTCCTGGTGGGGGTTGATGTCGAGGAAAAGGGCCAAGTCAAGCACGGCTCGAAAATGATTCAAGCAGTGGCCAACACGCGTTGCCCCAAAATCAGCATTGGTGTGGGCAATTCATATGGCGCCGGAAACTACGCCATGTGCAGCCGAAGTCTCCGGCCACACTTCATATTCTCTTGGCCCACCAGCCGCGTGGCCGTCATGGGCGGAGCGCAGGCACGCAAGGTGATCGAAATTGTCACCACAGAGAAAATGGCGGCCAAAGGGATTGAGCCGGACGCCGAGACCCTCAAACTGATTGCCGCCCAAGGCGAGACAATCGAGGCAGGCCTTGAGACCATTTCCGAGTCCATGTATTGCAGTGCGCGCATCATGGACGACGGACTGATCGACCCAAGAGACACCCGCAGGGTGATTGGCTTTTGCCTCGACACCATCGCGGAAGGGCGCGCCCGGCCTCAGGCACCTTTTGGGTTTGGAGTACAGCGGTTATAAGCCGCGCAACCGATCCTGGTACCTCGGATGGCGAAGCAGGCGCAGCAGTGCCGCCACGCTGATGGCATCGGTGATGCGACCATCCAGGGCCATGGCGACAGCATCACCCAGGGGCAGGCGTTGCACCTCAAGTTGCTCGGTCTCATCGGGCTCGCTGGAGCCTGACTGCAGGTCCTCGGCCAGAAACACGTGCCCAACCTCATCGGTAACACAGTTCGACGTGTGTAGATCCATGAGCGACTCCCAATGCCGAGCACGCAATCCTGTTTCTTCAGCAAGTTCCCGCTTGGCGCCTTCGAGGGGCGACTCGTCCAGCGGACTGCCACCCATGGGGATTTCCCAGGAATAGGCGCCAAGAGCATAGCGGTACTGCCCCACCAGATAGGTGCATCCCGCCGCATCAATCGGTAACACCCCGATGGCGCGGTTCTTGAAGTGCACCACTCCATAGATGCCGGGCGCACCCCGAGGATTCAAAACCTGGTACTCGGTGAGTTGAATCCAAGGATTCTCGTACACTTCCTGGGAAGCCAGGGTGGTCCAGGGGTTGTCCTTACGCATAGGGATCGCCTCCAAATTGCGCGGGTCTTTGTCCGCGGCACCGCCGCCAAAACCTGTACAGGGTCAACCCATCGGTATTGACAGCAGGGCGGGCAACGCGCACATTGTGACAAATAAGTAGCTAGCTAATCGTTACCGTTTGGCTGCCAAATAACAACAGACCGGCGCTCGATTCCTTCATGCGCACCCTGACGACCGCAGAACGCTTTGGCTTCAAGTTGACGCACCTGGCGCGGCACTGGCGCGCCCGCCTCGACCACCAGCTCCGCTCGACCGGGCT